>PKTV01000213.1 GCA_002868985.1 Desulfobacteraceae bacterium
AAACTCGGCCCCGCCTTTTTATCCCGCTGGGTTTTAGCGGGGGATCTTGAACCAAAATCTTTATTTTGAGATGGCTTCTATATCCATAAAAGAAAGTTACCATATTTTCGTATCAAAGCACTAAGCTAGAGTTCCGATGATGGTCGCCATGCGCTCAACAACAATTTTAATAGAAAGATTGGTTGAATCTATTCGGATCGCATCTTCTGCAGGCTTTAATGGCGCTAAATCTCTGGTGCTGTCATTTTTATCTCTACGGTCCATGTCCCTTTCAACCGCTTCTAATGGTTGAGGGTTTATTGATTTTAATTCTTTGTATCGCCTTTTAGCCCTGATTTTTGGAGATGCATCCAGAAAAAACTTCACATCAGCACCGGGGAATACCACGGTTCCCATATCACGCCCTTCAAATACAACCCCCTTCTCCTTTCCCAAATCCCTTTGCAAGTTCAAAAGGAACCTCCTCACCACCGGCCTTGCAGAAACAGCCGAAGCAAACATTGTTATTTCAGGGGTCCTGATTTGATCGGTAATATCCGAATCATTTAACATGAGCCGCAATCCCTTTTTATCCAACACAAAACTTATTTTCAGCGTATTGCACAGCTTTTCGAGGCCGTTATCGTCATCCGGATTTAGACCTGATGATATGGCTGCCAGGGCGACGCCTCTGTAAAGAGCACCTGTGTCAATATATCTGTACCCGAGACGATCGGCCAGTATCCGGCTAACCGTTGTTTTACCTGCTCCCGAAGGGCCGTCTATAGTAATCAGCAGTCGTTTCAAAGAATTGTCTCCTTTTTTGATGCTCACTGAGGCGCGAGTCTAAGTCTTTAGCCACCCAAATATCTGAGGAACCGGGGTGTTTTTCTTCTAATTTCTTAAATTTTGGCTTACGCCCCGTTTCCATCTCATAGGGTTTATATCCGGCTCCGCTTCCAGCTCGTAGGGCTTACTGGCCGGAGGATAGAGCCTATAGCTCGGAGAGAGAGAAGAGCGGAATGGATAATATTTTTTTTAAAACGGGTGCTGTTTGAGTGGCTTGGGGATCGTTAGAAATAACAGGCGCATGCCGACATCACATCATTAAATGAAATTGCGGATGGTACAGCAACCCATTGATTTTCTAAAGATGGGTTCCTGTTCTTTCCTCACGAGCCCTTGCCGCGAGTCTTGTCCGCCTCACCGCCAGCGGCATCTTCGACTGGCGTGATCACGCGTTTTTAAAAAAAGATTATCCATGGAGCGACGAGTTATAAAAACTCTCCGACCCCTCAACAATCTGAAGGCAAGATTTTTTTTCACGCCAGACTTTTCTCAAGCGCTTTTAAAAACCGGACATTCTCTTCATGAAGTCCGACATTGATTCGAATATAATTGGGATAACCATACGATTTCATGGATCTGACAATAACCCCTTGCCGGAGCATATCTTCGTAAATTTCATCAGCGTCTTTACGAACATCGATCAGAAAAAAATTGGTCTGTGTAGGAAAATAGTTTATCCCCAAACTGTCTAGAGCATTATATAGAAAATCAAGACCTTCATGGACCAAAGAAATAACTTTTTCAAGGAAAATTTTGTCCTCAAGCGCTGCACCAGCGCCGGCCTGAGCCAATGAATTGGTGTTGAAAGGGAGTCTTATTCTGTTTAAAATATCTGCAATCTCCAGCGGCATAACGCCATAACCGATACGAAGTCCGGCCAGACCATACGCTTTGGAAAAGGTCCGAAGCGTAACCAACGGCGTTATGTTATCCAAATATTCAAGACTTTTGACACAATTTTGATCACGCACAAACTCAATATACGCCTCATCTACCACAACAATCACCCCGGACGGCATCTCTTGTATAAAATTCTCAAAATCTTTTTTAGAAATAACCGTCCCTGTGGGATTGTTGGGATTACACAGAAAAATCATCCGCGTTTTTGAAGTCATCTTTTTCTTTATTTCTTCCAAATCGATTGACAACGATGTCAAAGGCGCAAATACCGGTGTTGCGCCGGCGCCACGGACCATTATTTCATACATGAGAAAAGAAGGAACGGGCAATATGACCTCGTCACCCGGCTGCAACATGGCAAAGGCAAGCATACCGATAATTTCGTCCGAGCCATTGCCCAAAACGATGTGTTGTGGTGAAAACCCGATATGATTCGAAATTTTTCGGATAAGATCATGTCCGCTACCATCCGGATAGCGATTCAATTTTTTAGTGGATTCTTTAATGGCTGCAACCGCCAGAGGAGACGGGCCTATAGGATTTTCATTAGAGGCGAGCTTTATGGAATCATCAATACCATATTCTCTTTCGAGTTCTTCGAGAGGTTTCCCTGGTGTATACGGTTTTATCGATAAGATATAATCTGGGACAGATAGTTTCATGGTTTGTGCCTTACTTCGACATAGCGGCCTTTTTGCCCGCATCAAGCGCTGCCATATTGATGGGAATAAGCTTTTCTTTTGAAGCAAACTGCTCTTGCACACACTTTCGTATCCGTTCAAAATCGACAATTTTGCTGCGGGCAACGAAAGCGCCAAGCGCCACGATATTGGCAACCTTCACACTCCCTAAGTCTTTTGCAATATCATTTGCCGGCACCAACAATTCATCAACATCATCACGGCCCGAAGATACGGGAATTAATGAACTGTTAATCACCACAACACCGTTTGGCTTTATCACCGGCGCAAATTTTTCCAAAGAAGGACGATTCATGGCAATAAGATGCATGGGGTTCCTGACAATCGGCGAACCAATGGGCCGGTCACTGATGACCACCAGGCAATAGGCGGTCCCACCCCGCATCTCCGGACCATATGACGGAACCCAGGCGACCTCAAAACCTTCTTCCATGGCAGTATGTGCAAGGATATTCCCTATCAAAAGAATGCCCTGTCCACCAAAGCCGGCAAACATCACTTCGTTTTGCATTCAGTCCTCCTCAATTTAATCGGGTGTTTTAAATTCGCCCAGTTGGTAATAGGGGAGCATATTTTCTTCGGCCCACTGAATCGACTCCACCGGCGTCATCCCCCAGTTGGTCGGACAGGTGCTGACAAATTCCAACAAACTGAAACACCGGCCTTCCATTTGATACTGGAACGCCTGTTTAATCGATTTCTTGGCCCTGACAATATACTTTGGCTTCAACACCGTTTGCCTTGTGATATATGCAGGTGTCTGAAGACCGGAAATCAATTCGGCAACTTTGATGGGCATACCGACATCCTCGACATTGCGTCCTGCAGGGGAGGTTGTGGTTCGCTGTCCCTGCAACGTGGTGGGTGCCATCTGCCCGCCGGTCATTCCGTAAACCGTATTGTTTACAAATATCGCGGTAAACTTTTCTCCCCGGTTGGCCGCATGTATGATTTCTCCCATTCCGATACTTGCCAGATCGCCGTCACCCTGATAGGTAAAAACAATAAGGTCGGGGCGAACCCGTTTAATACCGGTCGCCATGGCCGGCGCCCGACCGTGGGCTGCCTCTTGAAAGTCGAACGTGAAATAATTATAGGCCAAAACAGCACACCCAACAGGTGCAATGCCGACGGTCCTGCCCCGAATCCCCAGCTCGTCGATAACTTCAGCCACCAATCGGTGAATAACACCATGGGTACAACCCGGGCAGTAATGGGTAACCTGGTCAGAAAGAGCCTCAGGTTTCTTGTATGTTTTTGCCATTATATCTACTCCTTATATGATATACTGTATTTTTGAGTTCATCGCGTTTTAATAAAAGATTTAACCGCATCAATAACTTCTTCGGGTGTGGGTATTTCTCCGCCGGCTTTTCCATGCCAGTAAACCGGACGTTTCCCCTGAACGCTCCGCTCTACGTCTTCAACCATTTGCCCCATGCTTAACTCAAAACTGACAACGGCCTCGCAGACCTCTTTTGACGCTGCTTCCCTTATCGGATGTATAGGAAATGGAAAAAGGGTCTGGGGTCTTATCATGGCCACCTCAAGACCTTCGGCCTTCATATTGTCAATGGCGGTTTTGCACACCCGGCTCATGGTGCCGTAGCTCACAATTAGTGCGCGGTAATCCGAATCGATGTTATACGGTTCATATCGAACCTCTTCTTGCTTCATGCGGTCGTATTTGGCCTTTAAGACCAAATTATGTTCCTCCAGTTGCTGAGCATCTAAAAAGAGGGATTTAACCAGATTGCGTTCTTTGCTCTTACGGGTGTCCATTCCATTTGTTGCCCAGTCATCCTTATTGCTCGGTTCGGATTTAAGGTGATCTAAAAATTCAACCGGCTCCATCATCTGACCGATCAATCCGTCTCCTAAAATCATCACCGGGTTTCGATACTTTTCCGCCAGTGGAAATGCCATCATCACCATGTCAACGGCCTCCTGAACACTTGCCGGCGCCATGACAAGCAATCTGTAATCACCATGTCCGCCACCCTTTGTGGCCTGAAAATAATCCGCCTGGGACGGCAATATTCCCCCCAATCCCGGTCCGCCGCGGACAATATTGACAAAAACGACCGGAAGCTCGGCAGATGAAATATAACTGATGGCTTCGCTCATCAGGCTTATCCCCGGACTCGATGACGTGGTAAAAGCCCGGGCACCACACCCGGCGGCTCCGAAAAGCATATACCCCACGGCAACTTCACTTTCGCCTTGCAAAAATACACCCCCTACTTCCGGCATCCGGCGAGAAAGGTATTCAGCGACTTCAGATTGAGGGGTAATTGGATAAGCAAAATAATTGAGACACCCGGCTCGGATTGCGGCCTCACCAATTGCTTCATTCCCTTTCATTAATATTTTACCCATATTTTCCCTCCAGCTATTCTTCCGCCGCTTGTGCTTCTTCAACGACTTTGGTTATGGTTATGGCCACATCAGGACACATGATACAGCAGGTCGTACAAAAAATACAGTCTCCGGAACGTGCTTGATACGCAGGGAAATAGCCCATAGAATTCACTTCATCGGACAGTTCCAGAACATTCTTCGGGCAAACGGCCACACATAGCCCGCATCCTTTGCATCGATTATTGTCGATAGTATGTTTATATGGCATGTTTTCTAACCTCTTTATGATTTATAAGCTTAACGACAAACAACTTACTTTTTTAGTTCTACGGCTTTTTTCCATGGTGGAACGAGCTGTCTTTCTATGGGGAGCACCGGACAGGAAAAACGTCCCATATCTATCTCAGGCAGCATTTCTACCGAGGCAGTGATAAACTTTAGCGGCAGCCGGCTTTCGTCAGACAACGCTTTAACAAAATCATATCCGTTGTATATATCATCTACCGAAGTTTCATCCATCAGGTTTGCATTGCCGATGATTCCATTGATGGTCATTTTCGAAGCCCTTTCAATCTCACCACGCATTTTCAAGCAGCTTTCAATGGTATCAGTGAACGGCCGAAAAGGATTCACCACCTGCAACATATGAACTCGTTTATTGCGGAAAGAATCGGCCAGTGCTGCGAGGACGGTTGCTCCCACATCATTGCCTCCGGCGTCAATCAGTGTCAATTCGCTCGGTTGACGGATTAACCCTGAAATAACCGAGCTCAAGATTGGCAGATCGGCCTGAAGGTACTTTTCCTCGGGTACAACCACTTCAATCCCCAGTTTAGAAAGGGGTCTCCTTGCCTCTCGAGTTCTAAAGTAAGGATTAACCAGATCAAGATCTGCGATCTTGACATCTACACCCGCACGCTTTTGATTCACGGCAAGGTTTATGGAAACTTCGGTCTTCCCGCTTCCGTAGTTTCCGACAATGATGGCGAGCCCTTTAATCTGTTCCACTCCCGCAATTCCAATGGCTAACAATCAGTTAAAATTTGATAAGCACTTCAAAAATTTAGCTGCTTTGTATTTTTATTTTATATCGGTGTCAAGTCATTTTCCGATGCATGGACTTGCTTAAAGGGAATCCGTGGATGAAGCCGTCTGGGACTCTGGCGTGAGACATTTTTTAAAACGGGAGATGAAATTGAAAAGGGATACCGCTTACTTCTGACCATTTTTGGCGTTTTTTTCCTTTTGTTTCAGACTGCGCCACTTTTCCAACCACTGTTTTATACGGTTTTCATAACCCCTGTCTGTTGGTTTATAAAAATACCGGCCGTCAAGTTTTTCCGGTAAATAGTCCTGAGGCGTATAGGCATCTTTATAATCATGGGCATATTTGTAATCTTTGCCATAGCCGATCCCTCTCATCAGCGCAGTCGGCGCATTGCGGATATGGAGCGGAGCCGGCAGCGCCCCATATTTATCTATAACCGCTTTAACCGCTCCGTAAGCGGTGTATATGCTGTTGCTTTTCGGGGCTGTAGCCAGATAGACGGCCGCCTGAACAAGCGCCAGCTCTCCTTCCGGTTGGCCGAGAAAACGAAAGGCCTCCATGGCACTCAATGCCACCCCGAGGGCATGAGGATCGGCATTCCCGATATCCTCGGACGCAAACCTGACCATTCTTCTTGCGACGTATAAAGGATCTTCTCCGGCTGACAGCATCCGACCGAGCCAATAGGCTGCAGCATCCGGATCGCTCCCCCTTAAACTCTTATGAAATGCGGAGATAAGATTATAGTGTTCATCACCGGTTTTATCATACAAAAGCGCCTTTCGTTCCATGGCACGTTCGACATCTTGAAGCGTTATAGTTATGGGCTTTTCCTTTGATGGATCCCCACGGTGCATTGCGATCAGAGATGCCGATGTTTCAAGGCTGTTGAGTGCTGTCCGGGCATCGCCGTCTGACATTCGGACCAGATGAGAAAGTGCATCCTTATCGAAAATCAGATTCATGTCCCCAAGGCCCCTCTCCCTGTCTTTAAGGGCGTTGCGCATAATGGCGACAATATCTTCGTCAGAAAGCGAATTGAGCGTTATGACACGACATCTGGACAAGAGGGGCGGAATCACTTCAAATGAGGGATTTTCGGTGGTCGCACCAATTAGAGTGATGAGTCCGCTCTCCACATGATGAAGAAATGCATCCTGCTGTGCTTTGTTGAATCTATGAATCTCGTCCACAAAAAGAACGGTTTTTTTTCTAAAAAGTTTTTGTTGGTTTTTTGCATCCTCAATAACCGACCGGATCTCCTTAACGCCTGACAGAACCGCAGAAAAATGGACAAAATGACGACGCGTATGGCTTGCAAAAATTCTGGCAAGCGTTGTTTTTCCGCATCCCGGCGGACCCCATAAGATCATGGAAAAAATCCGGTCATTCAAAATGGCATGCCGTATCAATGTTCCCTCTCCAACAGCATGCCGTTGCCCGATGAACTCGTCCAGATTCATGGGACGAATTCTGTCCGCTAGAGGTCGTGAGACATGGCCATCCTTTTGGGCGCGGTATTCAAACAGATCCATTGTCAATCCTTTTTCACGGCCCTTCTGAGGGCACCCTAAGTACAGGTATTCGTAAATACGGTTATGTGTTTATAACTTGATTTTTTCTATGTATGCAAAACTTCAAACTTTTGGACTTCAGCTTATACGGGATAGTGTCTAGAAAAAATTCGTCATCGTATTTATGAATTAGAGCACTAAGATTGGCCCTAAGTCCGCTTTTTCAAACGAACGCCTCTTTCCTTGCCGGTGCGTTTGCGAAAAATGATTCGGATCGGTGTCTTGTCAAGTTCCGCC
>PKTV01000144.1 GCA_002868985.1 Desulfobacteraceae bacterium
AATCGACGCACTTAATGGAAATCATTTATGGGCAGAACGATATGACCGAAAATTGGACGACATATTTGCCGTTCAGGACGAAATCACTAAAAAAATCATCACCGCTTTACAGGTCAAGCTGACAGAGGGTGAACAGGCCCGAACAGCCTCGAAAGGCACAGACAATCTTGATGCTTACTTAAAGTTCTTGCAGTCGATGGAAACAATGCGCCGTTTTAATAGAGAGAGTAATGCTTTGGCAAAGCAATTGGCAGAGGAAGGCGTTGCCTTAGACCCTAACTACGCACCGGCTTACAGAGCTCTGAGTGCTGCCCACCAGATGGATGTGTGGCTTGGCACGAGTAAATCCCCTAAACAGTCTTTGACCAAATGCATGGAATTGACACAAAAAGCTATAGCCCTGGATGACACTTATGCTGAAGGCTACAGCTCTTTGGGCTTCCTATATTCAATGACAAATCAGCATGATAAAGCCGTTGCCACAGCTGAACACGGTGTGACCATCAATCCCAATTCAGCTGATGCGCATATGATACTGGGCCATACCCTCAGGTTTGCCGGCAGGTATGAGGAATCCATTCCGGAATATAAGATAGCGATACGTCTTAATCCTTTCCCGCCGAATAATTATTTGTTTGGTTTAGGAAAGTCCTATGCCATGACGGGGCAATACGAGGAGGCGATAACATGGGGCAAGAAAGCAGTCCGTCAAAAGCCCAATTCTTTTTTAGCCCATATTATACTAACTGAGATTTTTGGCTTATCAGGAAGGGATGAGGAAGCCCGGGTTCAAGCCGCTGAAGTGATTAGGATAAATCCCAAGTTTTCACTCGAAAAATGGGCAAAGAGCGCCAAAGGAGCGGATAAAGAAAAAACAATTGATGCATTGCGTAAGGCAGGGTTGAAGTGATGTAAAACAAGCAACTTCGATTATATTGAATAAACATCGGTTAACTTTTATTCAGCAAATTTTGCAGATAGTTGTCATGATCACACAAATAGGTTAACCTGAGATATTTAATGGAAACCACAATGATTTGACGTGTTCCAACAATTTGGATATCTCCAACACATCGGCAATATTAATATTCTCAAAAACCTGAGATAACCATAACATATTCAAAAATTTTGCGAATCTTGATATGACACTAAGATATAAACCTCATACACCTCGGCTGAAAATCGTGGACCTTTATATAAGAGAGTTATTTAGAGATGAATTGCCGGAAGGCATCAAATATCACGATGCCAATCATACACTTCATCCTACAAAAGGCGTCGTTGCTTCTGCCAACAGAATTGCAATATCTGAGAATATCTCCGAACGTGATAGAGAATTGTTAATTACCGCGGCCTATTTTCATGACACGGGTTACATTAGAGAATATGAGAAAAATGAGCCGATTGCGGCACGAATGGCAGGCAGAATCCTTAAATTGATCGGTTATAAGCCAAACGAAGTGGTAAAGGTTCAAGAGATGATACTATCAACTGATCTTGAGCGTAAACCGAAAACCCATGTTGAAAAGATCCTTTGTGATGCCGATCTCGACCACCTCGGCAGAGAAGATTTTTTCAAATTTGATGGGAAATTAAGAGAAGGACGGCGTGTAAAAGGAATAGATGTCAGTGATGAAGCAAAATGGTACAAAGGCACCCTCGAATTTATAAAAACACACCAATATTATACTGAATCTCAGAAAAAACTGAGAGAAAAAGGAAAGCAAAAAAATATTAAGCGTCTCTTAAAAAAATTGGAAACTATTGAAAAAAAGAGCCGAGGCCAAATATAATCCTGTATCGTTTTTTCAACAGCAGCAGCCATACCATAGCCCGTGATATGACCTCATCGGTCAACATTATTTATTCCTGCCATGCATCATGGCCGTTCTTGTATTGCCAAAACCTTTGTTACTCAAACAAAAGCGTAGCGAGCATAAAAAATGAGATTATTTGTCAAATTCAGAGATCACACCCAATGTATTATATGAATGCTCATGTTTGGCATTTAGATATACTAAATTATGGGCCTTTTCGTTTTTAAAGTGGAGGATTTTGTAATGTCCAAAAAAGCAACCTATGAAGAGCTGGAACAGAGAATCAAGGAGTTAGAAGCAAAAGCAGCTGCCAGTAAATTGGCAACGGAGGCCTTGAAGCACAGAGAAGTCTTTATTAAGTCGGTCATGGATAATCTTCCTATAGGTATTGCTGTGAACTCTGTTGATCCTGCCGTGAAATTTGAATATATGAATGACAACTTTCCCAATTACTACCGAACAACAAAAGAAGCACTTGCAGATCCGGACGCTTTTTGGGATTTTGTTTACGAGGAACCGGAATTTAGGGAAGAGATTAAGAAGCGAGTGTAGGACGATTGTGCCAGTGGTGATCCGGAGCGTATGTATTGGATAGATGTGCCGATTACCCGTAAAGGAAGCGAGACATCTTTCATTACTGCGAAAAATATACCGATTCCTGATAAACAGTTGATGATATCAGCTGTTTGGGACGTCACTGATCGCAAGCAAGCCGAGGAGCGGCTTCGGGAGAGTGAGGAAAAATACAGATTGCTGATGAACAATCTCCCGGGTGTTTTATACAAAGGGTATAAAGACTGGTCTGTGGAATTCTTTGATAGAAAGATCGAATTATTGACCGGTTATGATGTTAATAAATTTAACGCCCGGAAAATGAAATGGTCCGATATCATCGTTGAGAAAGATTTTGAAGCTGTCAGAGAACACTTTATCAAGGCGCTAAAAACAGACAAATCATATTTAATATAATACAGGATTAAATCCAAAACCGGGGATATACGCTGGATACAAGCAAGAGGTCAGATCGTTTGTGATAACAAGGGGGATATGGAATATGTAACCGGTGTTTTTTTTGATATCACCCGTCACAAAAAAGCCGTAGATAAATTGAAGAAAAGTGAACGGTTTTTACAGAATATTTTCGATGCCATACAGGACGGCATTTCCGTTCTTGACAAAGATTTAAATATTATTCGGATCAACAATACAATGGTAAAATGGTACGCCCATGCGATGCCATTCAAGGGTAAGAAATGTTATGAATTTTATCACGGAAGAACCGAGCCTTGTGAAATTTGTCCTTCTATAAGAGCCCTTGAGAAAGGCAGCCTGCAAATGGATATCGTGCCTTTGGTTGAATCAGGACAATCCGTCGGATGGTTGGAGTTGTATTCTTTTCCTATTTTGGATGCGGAAGGGAATCCAAGCGGTATTGTCGAATATGTTAGAAACATTACAGAACGGATGGCAGCTGAACAAGCCCTCAAAGAAAGCGAACAGCGATTTCGCACTGTTGCTGACTTCACCTACGACTGGGAATCCTGGATCGCACCTGATGGGACGTATAAATATGTTTCACCTTCATGTCGACGCATTTCCGGTTACGGTGCCAATGAATTTCTTACAGACGCTAGACTTCTCGAAAAGATGGTCCATCCCGATGACCACAAGTTACTCGTCCGGCATCTTAAAGATGAGATAGAGAGTATGGATACACAAACAATAGAATTTCGCATAAAAACACGTAATGGCGATAAACGCTGGATCGCTCACATTTGCCAACCCGTGTACGGTGATGATGGCAGCTTTCTTGGAAGACGCGCCAGTAATCGAGACATCACGGAGAAAAAACAAGGCGAGACGGCTTTACGCAAGGCGCACGACGAGTTGGAAAAACGCGTTGAGGAGCGTACTGCGGAACTCATAAAAACCAACAAAGAATTAAGGAAGGAAATATCAAATCGTAAAAAAGCGGAGAAAGCTCTGAAACAAAAAGGGAGGGAATTGGAGGCAAAGACAATTGGCCTTGAAGAAGCAAATACAGCATTAAAGGTCTTGTTGAAGCAAAGGGAGGACGATAAAATTGAACTTGAAGAAAAGGTGTTGTTGAATGTCAGAGAGTTGGTCTTTCCCTATTTGGAAAAATTAAAAATGAAAAAATTGGGTGAAAAACAACGGGCCTATATTGGAATTATCGAATCAAATTTAAATGATATTGTTTCTCCTTTTGTACACGGCTTGTCCTCTAAATTAATAAAGCTATCTCCCACAGAACTTCAAGTGACAAATCTAATCAAACAGGGTAATACGACAAAAGAAATTGCAGAAATTATGAATTTGGCGTCAAGCACAATCGATTTTCATAGAAACAATATTCGAAAGAAAATGGGGATAAAGAACAAAAGAATCAACCTTAATACATACCTGTCATCCCATTCATAATATGGGGTTTTTCCCCATATTTCACCCACAATCATCTCATCTTGTATATCCCAATTATTTAAGTAAAGTAAGGCTAAAGTTTCTATTGAATCCATGCTCGAGGCAGGCAAGCCTTGGGCCCTCTTCTCCAACTAAATTGGAGAAGAATCTTAAATTGTTTTGGTAAGCAGTGACGTATTCCTTTTATGATCTCTTCTCCGTGCAAGACTTGTCACAGACACGATCAACCTAAAGAAGATTGTTATAAAGACTGTGCATTATTACAGGCGATACAAAATATTCAGCTATCAGCAAAAGAAGATCTACAAGAATCCGGAGTCGACTATTCTGAAGAAAACAGGTTTGCAATCGATCATTCGACTGCGAAATGTTTGCTCCCTTTTTATTAATTCATATTTTTGAATCAATCAGTCTTATTTTAGGAGGTTTCATATGGCCAAAATCAAGTCAAAACAGAAGATTAAACGTCGGAGGGTGACATTTTCATTTGAAACGAGCGATGCCAAAGAGGTCGTCCTGATGGGGAATTTTAATCATTGGAATGCAAAAAAACACCCCATGAAAAGTAATGGAAATGGGATGTGGAATAAGAGTGTGGTGATTCCTCCTGGAAGATACGAATACAAGTTTCTGGTTGACGGGCAATGGGAAGAAGACCCCCAAAACGACCAGACCTGTCTCAATGGTTTCGGAACATACAACAATGTCTTCAACTTGACCGGATCTTAGTCCGGGCAGGCAGGAACTTGCCGGGAATTAAAACACAAGGGATAAATATATATGAATCATCTCCCAAAGAGTTGGTCGATTGATAAGGGGCCAAGGGTTCGAGTGAAAAAGCTTTAAAAACAAACAAATAGAGATAATACTTAGATTCTTGGAGTCACTTTTAAAAACATATTCTTCAAAAGTTCGAAGAATAAAGACAGAAAAACTTCAATTTTAATGTCATCTCTCCGAGGTGTATGCTCTTTGAGCAGGAAGCTGAATCAAAGCATTTACAATCACTTGACCCCTGGATTCCTTGAATCCTCGAATCCTTCTCTCCAACTAATTTGGTGAAGAACCAATATATGAACAACTTGAAAAAATATGTCCATAAACAAATAAAAATTAAATATCTATGAGGAAAGCAATGGCATCAAACTTCCAAATTTACTCTTATAAAACAAGAGACAGCCTCCATCTCAAATTGAATGGTGATTTTGATGGAAGCTCAGCACACGAATTAATCAACATATTAAATGACGCCGGCAGCAGTTTCTGGGAAATATTCATTGACACGAATGGCCTAAAAACCATTCATCCATTTGGTAAAAGTGTGTTTGAAAAGAACATTAGCCTCTTAAATAAAAAAATTAGCAATCTTATCTTTATCGGAGAAAATGGAAATAAAATTTCACCAATTTAGGAGTCGCTGTCATGAAAAATACGGAAAGACCCGTTGAAAAAAGAAGACATCACCGTTTACAGACTATAGATGGTATCTATGCAATAATTAATTATAAACCCACTATCTTTGGTCAAATTATTAACATTAGCAAGGATGGTATGGCGGTTCGTTATTCGAGTAATGGACGGCAGTTAAACGTGCCTTCCGAATCAGATGTCTTCATAATAGATAGCAATTTTTATATTGAAAAAATTCAGATAAAAATTGTTTCCGATTTTGAAATAGGTGATAAATTCCCTTTTAGTTCTCAAAAAAATAGGCAGCGATGTTTTCAGTTTAGACAAATGAAGTCCAGTCAGCACTTCCAGTTGGATTATCTCCTGCAGAACTACACAAAGTAAAGACGCTCTGACAATGGTCGTAGACAGTCAGATGACCACCCAATATAACAGTTCTGAAAAATATATAGGCCTTCTCTTTTCAGAAATTTAAACTTCTGAGAATACGCCTTTGGGCCGGATAATCAAACGCTCGCCTGAGCGCCGTTGCGCACCCAATAGATGATACTGGCTGTAAAAAAATATATTCCGACAAATTCCATCAGCAGGTTAACAAGATAGAACCAAAGTCGATTGATAAACGACAAAGGAATAATGGCCAAAATGGCCACGAGAAAACAGCAGCCGATGGAGTAAAACGTATAGTAGTATCCCCTCGAGACAAGCCCGGAGAGGAAAAACATGCTGATATTTAATATAATCATGAGGTTGTTGAACCGGGATAGGTTTGCCCAGTATATTACCATATATTTTTCGTAGGACATTTCGATTTTAGAATACATCGCGTTTCCCTCATCATTGACAATTCCATTTAAATTGAATAATAAGCCGACATAAATGTGTCGATAAGGTCTTTTAAACCTTACAATTTAAATCCAATTTTTTTGAAAAATCAGGATTAAGATATGAGCGGACACCGTAAGGAAGTTCTTGTCTTTAGCGAGCGATTCAGCCGTCACAGTTATGGCCCCAATCACCCCTTGAAGGTGGAAAGGCTCCGGTTAACCATGGATTTAATCGAAGCCTATGGGTTATTCGATCGCCCCGGGAAACCATGGGTGGAAGCCCGGGAGGCTGATGAACAAGACGTGCGTCTGGTCCACACTTCCGAATACCTGGAAGTCCTCCGTCAGGCCAATACCGGCCAGGCGCCGTTACAATCAGGGCACTATGGCTTGGGGAGCGGCGACAACCCGGTATTTTCAGGATTATATGACTGGTCCCTGCTGGTCACCGGAGCAACGTTGGAATGCATTCGCCAGGTCAGATATGAGAATCGCCGGATCGCATTCAATATTGCCGGTGGGTTGCATCATGCGCTACCCGCCCGATCCTCCGGATTCTGTTACTTAAATGATCCGGCCATCGGAATTGCCCGAATGATTCAGGATGGTTTGCGCGTTGTTTACCTGGATTTAGACGTCCATCACGGTGACGGCGTTGAATCGGTTTTTTATAACACGGACCAGGTGTTGACCATTTCCATTCATCAAACCGGTCACAGCCTTTTCCCGGGCACCGGATTCCCCGAAGAAATGGGGCAAGGGCCGGGCCGTGGTTTTACCGTCAACGTACCCCTGGCTCCGGGCACCGATGATGATCTGTATCTTTGGGTGTTTAAAGAAACGGTTCCGCCCTTGGTGCATGCCTTTGCCCCTGATGTGCTGGTCACCCAGCTGGGGGTGGACACCTTTACAACCGATCCTTTGGCTTCCCTGAACCTTACCACCAAAGGTTTTTGCAAGCTGATACAAGAAATCAAGTCCTGGGGACTTTGTTGGGTTGCACTGGGCGGCGGCGGATACAACATAATGAACGTTGCACGGGCGTGGACCTCTGCCTGGGCGATAATGAAAGGGGTTGAGCTGTCCGACAACCTGCCGGACGACTTTGTAAACAAGCACCG
>PKTV01000360.1 GCA_002868985.1 Desulfobacteraceae bacterium
ATATCGAGGCGGAATTCGGCGGGCCCCTCAACACCTTTGAGCTGACAAAAGCATGCATCGACGCCGGTGCGGCGGCCGTTCATTTAGAAGATCAGATATCCTCCTTGAAAAAGTGTGGCCATATGGGCGGGAAGGTTTTGGCGCCGGCCTCGGAATACCTGCGCAAGTTTGTGGCTGCCAGGCTCGCCAGCGACGTCCTGGGTGTGCCGACGATCATGGTTGCCAGAACAGATGCCCATGGTGCTAAACTGACCCGCAGCGACATAGATCCCATTGATCAACCGTTTTTGACCGGAGAAAGGACGGTTGAGGGTTATTTTGCGATTCAAGGCGGCCTGGAACTTGCCATAGCCAGAGCCCTGGTCTATGCACCTTATGCGGATGTAATCTGGTGTGAGACATCAAAACCGGACTTGGAAGATGCGCGGAAATTCGCCCGGGCAATCCATGAGAAATTCCCAAATAAACTGCTGGCCTACAATTGCTCCCCCTCGTTTAACTGGCGGCTGCATATGGACGATGCCATGCTCAGAAAATTTCAGAAAGAACTGGGGGCTATGGGCTATAAATTCCAATTTGTAACCCTTGCCGGTTTCCATGCCCTTAACGTTTCAATGTTTGAATTGGCCCATGGGTATAAAGCGGACGGCATGGCAGCATATTCACGGTTGCAGGAGCATGAATTCGAACTGGAGCGTGAATTGGGCTACAGTGCGGTTAAGCATCAATCTTTTGTCGGGGCGGGGTACTACGATGAAGTTCAAATGGTCATCACCGGCGGCGAGACCGCAACTTCTGCCCTGAAGGGTTCCACCGAAGAAGAACAGTTTGAAGGAAAGTAACGCTTTCGCCTTTTGACAACAGTGTCGCTTCAGGTATGATTAAAATTTTGGCTGAAAGATCACGCCAAAGGCGGATAAGACTTGAACCAAATAGTGAACAGTGAATAGTAAACAGTGAATAGAAAATAATAAATAGGAAAGGGGCTTGGGGCATAGGACAGAGGTCGGAAGTCAGAGGACGGAAGAATAGAAGGTGAGAAGGTAAGAAGGTTGGAGGTTAGAGGCAAATCAATCGTCCATTCAAAAGCGAAGACCAATGAAATCGAGATTTTTCAAAGGTCTCAAATCAACCGATCTTGCCATGAGCCAGCCGTTTGTTTTGTCCGTAAGGGAAGATGTCGATACTTTTTCCAGCACTGATGCGAGACTGGACCTGATGCCAAAAATGTACATCGAACAGGTCCTCATGATGCTCAAGAAAAATTTCTCTCAACACCCCCTGAAGCCCCATAAAATTTCGAAGCTCTTCGGGAAAAACGTCATTCTCGCCAACGCCAAACCAAGGCTCGGCAGAGAGTTCCTCATCATAACTTCTGGATCGGGGCATTACTCTGAAATTGCAGATAGACAACAAGCAAAGTTCGTCATAGTCGTAAAAGACAACACGGCCGTGGCGGGTTACCCCGAAATTCTTTAGCAAAAGATCTCCTGGAAAGATGTTTGAAGCTGCCAGATCTTTTATGGCATTGCCGTAATCCACAACAGCCGTTAGTGCTTCTGCCTCATCGACCTCATGGAGATAGATGTTCAAAGGGGTCACCCGGCGTTCGACATAAGCATGTTTGACAATGACGTTATCATCATTGATGATCACACTTTGAGCGGCATTTCGCTTCAGGCTGTCTAACAGATTGTCTGAAAAACGATCGCGATTAAATTTCAGGTGTTCGAATTCCTGGGCATCTACAAGCCGACCCGCGCGATCGTGCTTGAATACAAGGTCGTACTTGCCCATAACCGCATCGCGGGTGGTATTTTTAGGGTAGGCAAATCGATCTTTTATCACCTTGAACACCAAACCGTAGTCAGGCATGGTGAATACTTCCATGACCATGCCTCTTTCTCCATCGGCGAATTCGAACTTTTTGTTGGAATGGCTCAAATGATGCAGTAAATCGCAGTACAACTCAGACTTGCCGTGCTTGTTATAACCGATAGAAATGTAGAGTTCGGCAATTCTCTTTCGAGGCATGATGCTTTTCAAGAAGCTCACCAATTCATCGGGTCTGTTGACGTCGACATGGAAATAGGAACGCGTAAAACTAAACAAAACACTCACGTCAGTCTCACTCAAGATCACAGCATCCACTGTGATTCCCCCCGGAGTATTGAGTAGCGCCAGCACAAGAGGGAAGAAATCCGAACCATTGAAAATCCGACCGACCAGATAAGCGCTCTTTCCTCGATAGTGGACAAAGGTCAACATTTCCGCCCGATCGATGGATGGTGAATACCCACTGCTTTTTAGATGGTCATCAATTTTTTCTGACACCAATTTCGCATCGCGCTGCATATTTTCGTATGCCGTTTGATGCTCGTAGTCGCCGAGGATGATCTCTATCAAGCTATGGGTTGACAGAGTTCCGGCGTAGGTTCGATAAGGGGGGGCAGGAATCCGGAAAGACTGGGTTCGAGTACAAGTATCGACAAATTCAATTTGGGGGTCTACACCAACCGTGGCAAATATTCGCCGGGTAACTGAATTGAAGAAGGTTTCTGCCAGTTCCCAAATGTCTATTTTACTGCATAAACCAGAGTAGGTGGTCTTGATGCTCATCCATATTTCTTTATCGCTGATTCGATTGTTCAACAACCGACTAATTTCAACAACAATCTGATCCACCACTTTCTTGTAGAGATCCAGCCTTTCGTCTGCATCGGCTTTCATTCCATGCCAATCCTGGTTCTCGAAGCGCATTTTGGCCCGTCGAGTAATCACCTTGAATTTGGCTTGGTACTCATTAAAAGCCTTGATAATGGCTTTGGCACAGATATCGGTCAGTTGCTTATGGATGGCTTTTTCGGTCATGAATAAATAACAAATACCTAAACCGAGCGTTTCAAATTTTAAAAGGGGATAAAACGTCTTTTATTTTTAATGAATTATTTTGATTTATATTTTTAAAATTTGAAACCCTTCGGGATTGCCGATCTTACCGTATCTACTGCGTCAGATGCCGTCCCGCATAGTTGACTATAGCGGACATCTTCTCCCGTTGAGCGGGATTTCGCTATGCTCAACTTGCTTATCTGCGGTAACCCTGACAATCGCCCAATTTAGGAAATAATATATGAAAAGAAATATGATTCTGAAAACGGATAAACCCCTATGAAGTACACGTAACAGAAGGAAGACCGGATGTCAACGCGGCTTCACATAACAGCTTTAAATTACGTCCATTTTGAGTGTATTTCACTATGATGTCCGAGGTTGGAAATTTTTTGTAGAAGGATTATAAAGATTCTCATTAATTTTAATGCGAGGTAATAAATACCGTATAATAACCGGGTTAATTATGTTGCCATTATCCTTCACGATGCTTATTATGTTTTAACACCAAGCCAGTTCCAAAACGCTATAGAACTACTCCATTACAGGAGGCTAAAATGAAAACCGCAGAAGACATTGTAAAAGAAAAAAACAGAGAGATGGTTTGTATCTCTTTTGACAGCACAGTACGTGAGACTTTACGGTTAATGACGGCAAATAAAATCGGGGCGATCCTTGTTAAAAAAGAAGATAAAATTGTCGGGATATGGACAGAGCGTGATCTGTTGCACAATGTTGTCCTCCCGGAATTTGATCCGGATACGGCTCTGATCGGTGATTATATGACCACGCCGATTCATACCACGGCGCATGACACCCCTATTCTCAAAATCAATGAAATGTTTTTAGGCCTATTTATTCGTCACATTCTCATCGAAAAAAATGGTGACCATATCGGCCTTCTTTCCATTGGCGACGTCCTCAGGGCCAGCCTTATAGAACAGGACCGTCAAATCAAAAGCTTGAACAAGATCGCCAGTTGGGAATATTATGAAAACTGGGGGTGGCACCGAAAAAAGAGATAAATAGTCGCCCCTATCTGTATGTTACAACTTCATTGCGCCTTTTTCAGGGTGCATGCAGCTTTTTTCTATTTACCGATTGAATCCGTATAATTTTAACTTAAAAATTTCCCGGCATGAACCGCTGTATTGACATTGTTTAAAAATTAAGGGTGCGAAGCTTGAGTAATATATTTCCCCACTTTGTTTACGATCAATTAGGGTTTAACGATTCAGACAGTTGATCAGAAATTTCTGCCATACGGCAAAATATTCATGGCCTCCAACCAGATAGGTGTCGTTGTGATCGGCGCCTGGAATTTCATAGAATTCTTTTGGCGAGCGGGCTTTTTCGAAAAGACGACGGGCCATGGAGACAGGGATGGTCTGGTCAAACTGTCCGTGGACGAAAAGGATGGGTGATTGTATATCATCGATCAAAGACAGGCTGTCATATTTAACGCTTGACGTAAGGGGCGGGGCAAAAAAAGGAAAATAGCGCTGCATCATGTCATCCGTGGACGTAAATGCCGCTTCCAAAATGACTCCCAGACATTGTTCTTTACTGGCAATATCAACGGCCAGCGCAGTTCCCAAAGACCGTCCGAACAATAACACGGAAGATGCTTTGAACCCCTTTTCATCAATGAGATACCGGAAAGCACCATGGGCGTCAGAGAAGGTACCGGCTTTTGAGATGTCGCCTTCGCTCAGGCCGTATTCGCGGTAGTCAAAAATAAAAATGGGAATCTGAAGGGCGTCGTGCAATTTTTTTAAATTGTGAAGGCGATGGCTGATATTGCCGGCGTTGCCGTGGAACCAGAGCAAGACCGCCCGTTCATCCGGCCCGTTGACAAACCAGCCGTGCAGCCGGGTGCCGTCTTCGGCCGAGAAAAACACATCTTCATAGTCATCCAGGCGGTAATCTTTGGGGGTGGCTTCAAGATAACTTTCCGGAAAGAACACAATACCTTTTTCAGACATAATAGTGGTCCTTGTAAGTTAAGTTTTGGTAGAACTATGTGCAAATATTCCAAAAAAATAGCCTTATCTGTCTGAACTGTCAAGAAATTTAACGATTAAGGATAGGACAGATGAATCTGAATAGCCAATATCAGGAGAACGCTCCACGACGGCGTATATCTCTTTCCAACCGACTGAAACTCGTGCTTAAGCACCCGTAAGCCCGAACCGTGCCTGGGTTGTTTAGAAAAATTGGTTGCTAAATTGTCCTATTGATTGTTTAAGTCATCCTTTCATTCGGTTCGGACTAACGCGTGCTAAAGCCCTTCAAACAGTCATTCGGTTTCCAAGAGAAATACGCCGTCGCTCCGCTGCATCGAAATCAAATGCGTTTACCCTGAGATTAAAGCATCCCGGTGAAACAAGCGTCTTTACAAACAACGCGTACTGTGCAATAAAATCATAACAAGTTTTCCTTCGACCTAAGTTAAGCTTTAAACAAAACAGCCCTATCCGGGGGTTATGTTAAAGCTAAGCCCTCTAGGCTCGAATTCTTTATTCCATGTCAAGACAATTGGATGTTTGCCTTTATGCTTCAAGAGCTTTCCATTAGCAACTTTGCCATCATCGACGACCTTCGGATATCATTTTCAGGCGGTTTGACCATTTTGAGCGGAGAGACCGGCGCCGGCAAATCCATCATCATCAATGCCGTCAATCTTCTGCTGGGCAGCCGGGCCACGGCAAAGCTCATCCGTGCCGGACAAGAGACCGCTGAGTTGGAAGCATTATTTCACATCAAAGACCAGCCCGGAATCGTCCAGATCATGAAAAAAAATGGGTATGACCCTGCAGAAGGGTTGTTGATCAGAAGGATTATTTCCCGAAAAGACCGACACCGGATTTATATCAATGGGCGTCTTGCCACCATTGGGCTGCTGAATCTTATCACCGAGAATTTGGCCAGCATTTCCGGACAGCACGTTCATCAGGGACTGTTGAAAGAGGAGCAACAACTTGCCATCATCGATCAATTTGGGGGATTGACACCTGAGCGCAACTCGGTCTACCAATGTTTTCATGAGATCGTTCCATTGATTCGAAACCTGAATGATCTGAAAGCCAAAAAAGATCGACAGGCGGAACATATTCAGCTGCTTGAATTCCAGGATAAAGAGATCCGGGAGGCGGGGCTAACCCCCGGAGAAGATGCTGCATTAGAACAGGAACGGATGCGACTGAAAAACAGTGAGGCGCTTTTTCAAACCGCTCGGGACAGCATTGAAGTGCTGTATGATTCACAAGGGGCTGTTGTCGAACATCTTTTGGCGGTAAAAAAGAGTCTTGAAAAAGCGGCGTTGATAGACCCTTTGCTTGTTTCATCGGCAAAGCGGATGGACGAAGTGGCGTTTAACGTAGAAGATATCGCTGAAGAACTGAGAACCTATCTGAAAAAAATAGAGATGGATGAAAGCCGTCTCGGGGTTGTAGAGGATCGTCTGGATGTCGTTAACAAACTAATTCGTAAATACGGGGGTTCGCTGGACGCCGTATTTTTGCGCCTGGAGTCCATTGGACAGGAACTGCTGAACCTGGAAAGTTTAGCAGAGGATATCGCCGGTGCTGAAAAAAGACTTTCCAGTCTGCATAACGAACTGGTCGAACTGACGACGAAACTTTCCAGGAAAAGGAGACAAGCAGCAGCCATACTGGCCAAAAAGGTGGAAAAAGAACTGGCTTCCTTAAAGATGCCCCAGACCCAATTCCAGGTTTCCTTTCGAACAATCCCGGTGAACGGCAGCAACGATCCACACCTTACCGTAGAAAAAAATGTGGCGTATGAAACCGGAATCGACCAGGCCGTCTTTTTGATTGCACCGAATGTAGGAGAACCGCTTAAACCGCTGTCCGGCATTGTTTCAGGTGGTGAACTTTCACGGGTCGTACTGGCGTTAAAGGCGATACTTGCCCAAACAGAAGCGGTGGAGACCATTGTATTTGATGAGGTTGACTCAGGTATCGGCGGGGGTGTGGCGGAGGTTGTGGGTAAAAAACTTGCTGCGCTTGCCAAACATCATCAGATCATCTGCATTACCCATTTACCCCAGATTGCAAAATTCGGCGATCATCATTTCATCATTTCCAAGCATGTTTCAGAGGGCAGAACAAAAACCTCTATCAACTGCTTAAGTATCCCGGAACGCATTAATGAAATTGCCCGGATGCTGGGGGGTGAAAAAATAACTCAAGCGACGGTGGATCATGCGCGGGAAATGCTAAATAGTGTCCATCAATAAAAGGCATCTTTCGCTCCAGGTCGGCGTTCTCGCTCTTTTGCAATCCTCGACGTAGCGCTGCTACGACTGCGGTTGCAAAATCGCTGCGGCCTTGACCCGAACCTAAATCTACCATTTCTTGATGGACACTGATTAGGCGCTACTCAACGAACGAAAGGTTTTGAAACAGCTTATTTTGTCCTGAAAAACCTGGTCCTTCCCCGCATGGCGGGATCTTGGATGGGCCATGCCTGTCCCGCATTGCGGGAGTCGGAGTTCTTTGGCTCTGCCTGAAGAATCGCTGAAAGAGTTTGAAGTGAACTAAAGTTTAAAGTGAGCTAATGTTAATGAATTCTGTC
>PKTV01000361.1 GCA_002868985.1 Desulfobacteraceae bacterium
ATGAATGTTGGCCAGGTTTTGGAAATACATTTAGGTTGGGCTGCCAAAGGCTTAGGCGATCAACTCAACAGGTTGCTTGAAGAACAAAAGGTTGGCGCTCTACGCGATAAAATTAAGAAAATATTCGAAGATCCGTCTGTGCAGGAGATGGTCGACGGCTTTGACGATAAAGAGGTGTGCGAATTTGTGGAAGATTATAAAGATGGTGTCCATATGGCCACACCGGTTTTTGATGGCGCCAAAGAGGCGGAAATAAAATCTCTTTTAGTCGAAGCAGGGCTCAGCTCAACCGGTCAGACAACCCTGTATGACGGCCGTACCGGCGAGCCTTTTAAGGAAAAGATTACTGTTGGGACAATGTATGTATTGAAGCTACACCATCTTGTGGATGACAAGATCCATGCCAGATCCATAGGCCCTTATTCCCTGGTAACCCAGCAGCCGCTGGGTGGAAAGGCACAGTTTGGCGGTCAACGGCTTGGTGAGATGGAAGTATGGGCCATGGAAGCTTATGGTGCCGCACATGCTCTGCAAGAATTTTTAACAGTGAAATCAGATGATATGGCTGGCAGGACTCGCATGTACGAAAAGATCGTAAAAGGACAAAATACGCTGGACCCAGGCTTACCCGAGTCATTTAAAGTGCTGACAAAGGAATTGAAGAGTTTAGGTTTGGATATAACCCTTTTAGAAGGAAAACAATAAAACAGGGAAAAATAAATGGAAACGTTATACGATTTCTTTGCCAAACCCACCGATCCTGAGCTTTATTCTGGAATCAAGATTGCACTGGCATCCCCGGAGCAGATTTTAAAGTGGTCCCATGGAGAGATTAAAAAACCGGAGACCATCAACTATCGAACCTTTAAGCCTGAACGAGACGGTCTTTTTTGTGCCAAAATTTTTGGTCCCACAAAGGATTATGAGTGCAACTGCGGCAAATATAAACGAATGAAACACAGGGGCGTCATATGTGAGAAATGCGGTGTGGAGGTTATCCAGTCCAAGGTTCGAAGGGAACGGATGGCACACATTGAGCTGGCCACGCCTTGTTCTCATATTTGGTTTTTAAGAAGCCTTCCGAGCAAGATCGGCAACCTGCTTGATATGACGCTGAAAAACCTTGAAAAAGTAGTTTATTTTGACAGCTACATCGTCATTGACCCAATGGACACAGACCTTAGTCCCTGTCAACTTTTATCTGAAGAAAAATATAGAGAAGCACGCGAGATATACGGGACAAAGTTTGAAGCTGGTATCGGTGCGGAAGCTGTTAAAAAGCTTTTAGAGAAGATAGATTTAGAATCATTATATAAGGAATTAAGAATTGATATTACCGCTACCGGTTCTGTGGCAAAACGGCAGAAACTTTCCAAACGACTCAGAATTGTTGATTCATTCAGACGTTCAGGAGTTGATCCGACATGGATGGTCATGGACGTTATTCCCGTTCTTCCCCCGGATTTGCGGCCGCTTGTACCCCTTGAGGGAGGGAGATTTGCAACATCTGATCTCAATGACCTTTATCGCAGGGTGATTAATAGAAACAATCGGTTAAAGCGCCTTATCGAACTGAAAGCCCCCGACATTATTGTTCGGAACGAAAAGAGGATGCTTCAAGAATCGATGGATGTTCTCTTTGACAACGGCCGGCATGGAAGAGCGATTATGGGGACGAATAAGCGTCCGTTAAAATCTCTAAGTGACACATTAAAAGGAAAACAGGGCCGTTTCAGGCAGAACCTGCTGGGTAAAAGGGTCGATTATTCAGGACGTACCGTTATTACCATAGGACCCAATCTGAGATTGCATCAGTGCGGCCTCCCAAAGAAGATGGCGCTGGAGATGTTCAAGCCATTTGTTTATTATCGTTTAGAGCAGAAAGGGCTCGTTTCTACGGTAAAAAGCGATAAAAAAATGGTTGAACGTGAAGTCCCGGAAGTTTGGGATACGCTGGATGAGGTGGTTAAAGAGTATCCGGTCCTTTTAAACCGGGCACCTACCCTACACAGATTGGGTATTCAAGCTTTTGAGCCGATTCTTATTGAAGGAAAGGCCATCCAACTTCATCCATTGGTTTGCACGGCATTTAATGCGGACTTCGATGGTGATCAGATGGCTGTTCATATACCGCTTTCCGTAGAAGCTCAGATAGAAGCAAGGGTATTGATGCTGTCCAGCAACAATATTCTTTCTCCGGCAAATGGCCATCCCATTATTGTGCCGAGCCAGGATATTGTTCTTGGAATCTATTATATGACCAGGGGCGTGACCGGATCAAAAGGCGAAGGCAAAATATTTGCCAATCCTGAAGAGGTTCGATGTGCTTACGATGCCAAGGCAATAGATCTTCATGCTAAAATTACGGTTCGAATCGACGGGGAAAGGTATGATACGACCGTTGGGCGCATCCTTTTGTGGGAAATCATACCCAAGGACAACATTGTGATGGTGCGCCATATCAAAATATTTGAGGAAAAAGAGGCCACGGCTGTTTTTGAAAATATAAAGTCCGGTGCGGATTTTGTCGAAATGGTGGCCCAATTTTCCAAGGGACTTGATCGGGAAAATGAAGGTCTTATCGGTCTGTTTAGAAAGGACGAATTCAAACGGATTTTCAGTGTTTCGGATGAGGACAAAGACAACGTCTTTGCCCTTGAAGAAGGTGAAACTAGTGGTGTTATTTTTGCGGATGACGCCTACCATATTTTTCAAATGGTTAACAAGCGACCCGAGATACCGTTTGCTATGATCAACAATGTCAAGGATAAAAGGACCTTGAGTGAACTTGTGGATTATGCATACAGAAACTTGGGACCCAAAGCCACGGTCATCCTTTCAGACCGCTTAAAAAACATCGGCTATCAATACTCAACCGAAGGCGGACTCTCAATTTCTATTGACGCTATGATCATACCTTCAGCCAAGTGGGATATTTTGAAAAGTGCTGAAAATCAAGCTGAAAAAATTGGTCTACAATATACCGAGGGGCTAATCACTCAAGGTGAAAAATATAATAAGGTTGTCGATATATGGGCCAAGGCAACCGACGATGTTGCCGATGAGATGATGAAGTCCATGCGTATAGCACCCGTGACCGACAGTGAGGGCAACCCGGTCTTGGATGAAAAGGGAAACCCCGTTGTTGAAGAAAGTTTTAACCCGATCTATATGATGGCAGATTCCGGCGCCAGGGGCAGTAAAGACCAAATGCGTCAGCTTGCCGGCATGAGAGGTCTGATGGCAAAACCATCCGGTGAAATCATAGAAACACCCATTAGCGCCAACTTTAGAGAGGGCCTTTCCGTGCTTCAGTATTTTATATCCACTCACGGCGCAAGGAAGGGTCTGGCAGATACAGCACTTAAAACAGCCAATTCAGGTTATCTTACCCGAAGGCTTGCCGATGTTGCCCAAGACTGTATTGTTGTTGAAAATGACTGCGGGACGATGATGGGTGTTGAGGTTGAACCTTTGATGGAAGGCGGCGAGGTCATACAGCGTCTTGAAGAACGAATCTTAGGGCGTGTTGCCATAGAAAACATTCATGATCCGTTTACTGATGAGGTCATTGTCAAAGCCGGTGAAGATCTGGACGAAGACGCCGTAAAGGCCATTGAACATGCCGGACTTACCAAAGTGAAAATAAGATCGGTATTGACTTGCAGGACCAAAACGGGCGTGTGTGCCAAATGCTATGGCCGGGATCTTTCCCATGGCGCAAAGGTCGAAATAGGTCAGGCAGTGGGAATCCTTGCAGCACAGTCCATCGGTGAGCCCGGGACCCAGCTGACCATGCGGACCTTCCACATTGGTGGAACAGCCAGCCGAAGGGTTGAACAAGCTGATATTAGAGCCAGGACAGAAGGGTCGGTTAAATTTCTCAATGTCAATGTGGTCAAAAAGGACGGGAATAGATTTGTTGTGATGAATAGAAGGGGTGGCGAAATTGCCATTATTAGCGACAGCGGTCGCGAAAGAGAACGCTTTCCGGTCATTTACGGCGCTCATATCGAGGTAAAAGACGGTGACCAAGTCAAGGCCGGAGATCTTCTGGTAACATGGGATCCATTTACAACTCCGATTATTACAGAGGTTGATGGTATCGTTAAATTCGGTGATATCACGGCAGGTAAAACCATGCAGGAGAAAGTTGATCCTGTCACCGGAAAATCGAGTCGAACGATCATTGAATCCAAAAGCGGCGAGGAACGCCCAAGAATTTCGATCAAGGACAAAGATGGAAAAACAGCCAACCTGCCATCATCATCGGGCGTGGCCAGATATCTACTGCCGATAAATGCAATTTTACTGGTTGAAGAGGGGGATGAGGTTAAGGCTGGCGATGTTACCGCAAAGCTGCCCCGTGCCACGACCAAGACAAAGGATATTACCGGCGGTCTGCCAAGGGTGGCTGAACTTTTTGAAGTTCGAAAACCAAAAGAAACCGCTGTGTTGAGCGAAATCGATGGGTATGTTTCAATAGCGAAGGCAACCAAAAAAGGAAAACAGAGGATTACCGTCATGCCGGTGGATGTCGGTGAAAAGAAAGAATATTTGATCACACGGGGCAAGCATATTAATGTTTACGAGGGTGATTACATCAGGGCGGGTGAGGCGTTGATCAGCGGTTCAGCCATCCCTCAAGATATATTGAATATTAAAGGTGAAATTGCACTGGCACGATATCTCGTTGATGAAGTCCAAGAAGTTTACCGTTTACAAGGTGTAAGGATAAACGATAAACACATCGAGGTCATCGTACGGCAGCAGATGCGGCGTGTTAAGGTCCTTGATGCCGGAGATACAGACTTTATTCTTGAAGATCAGGTGGATCGGGTCAAGTTTGAAGAAGCCAACCAGGATGTGATCGAAAAAGGAAAGAAACCTGCTGTGGCAGGACCTCTTATCTTGGGGATCACCAAGGCGTCACTTTCCACCGAAAGTTTTATCTCGGCCGCTTCATTTCAGGAAACTACCAAAGTGCTTACCGACGCAAGCATTGCTGGAAAAGAAGATTGCCTGAGCGGGCTTAAGGAAAATGTTATTATGGGAAGGATAATGCCTGCCGGCACCGGTCTTTCTGAATATAAAGAAGTGGATATCGTATCGAATTAGTAGGAAATAATTGATGGTTCAAATCTTTCTCAACCCCAAACAACTCACTTAACCGAGGAGCCCTATAAACCGACCTGCTCAAATGCTCGAGGAAAACGTTCTGTCAATGGTCTAAATTAATCATTAATTTTATATAAAAGGCTTGACAAATCAGCCTTTAAGTTCAATAGTAATCATTTTGTCAACCCTGGATTTGCTTTATCAAAATACAAGGATTTAAGTGAAAAAATGCCGACGATTAATCAGCTGGTAAGAAAAGGAAGAAAGCGAATAAAGAAGAAAACCAATACCCCGGCACTTAAAGGGAGTCCTCAGAAAAGAGGCGTTTGTACCCGCGTATATACGTCGACACCCAAGAAGCCTAATTCTGCCTTACGGAAGGTGGCCAGAGTTCGACTGACAACTGGCATAGAGGTTACCGCGTATATCCCGGGGATAGGACATAATCTTCAGGAACATTCGGTTGTTCTTGTTCGTGGTGGACGTGTTAAAGACCTTCCGGGTGTAAGGTATCATATTGTCAGAGGCACCTTAGATACCCTTGGTGTCGAGGATCGAAGACAGGGTCGATCAAAATACGGGTCCAAGAAGCCAAAGTAAAAACGTGTTGCATGTCGCGAGGTTCTCGATACGATGTGTATAGTCCTCGTTGTATGAAAATGAATGAAAAATAAAAAAAGTGGTGTGATATATGCCTAGAAGACGAGAAGTCCCAGAACGGATTATTGTGCCGGACGCCAAGTATAACAGCAAGCTGGTATCAAAATTCATAAAATCTATCATGAGGGACGGAAAGAAGAGTATCGCAGAGTCAATTCTTTATAATGCTATGGCTATCATCGAAGAAAAGACCAAGGAACCTGCAATAAAAATTTTCGAACAGGCGCTTGAAAATGCAAAACCGATGATTGAGGTCAAATCGCGCCGCGTTGGGGGATCAACCTATCAGGTTCCAACAGAAATTCGACCATCTCGGAGAACGGCGCTCGGAATCAGGTGGATTATCGATTTTGCTCGTAAAAGATCAGAAAAAGGAATGGTTAATAAGTTATCGGCAGAACTTTTGGATGCCGCCAACAAACGAGGCGCTACAATTAAAAAGAAGGAAGACACCCATAAGATGGCCGATGCGAACAAGGCGTTTGCGCACTACAGATGGTAAAATCTCAGGATGAGTCCATTGGGCGGTGAATAGATTTTAAAAAAATCAAACCACCTGAGGCGTTATTGGAAATATGAAGATGTACATCACTAACCCGCTTTAAAGGGAGGATTTCAAAGATGGGTAAGGAAAAGTTTCAGAGGACCAAGCCACATGTAAATGTCGGTACGATTGGTCATATCGATCACGGCAAGACGACTTTGACGGCGGCGATAACGAAGCATATGGGCCTGAAGGGGATGGCTGATTTTGTTCCTTTTGATCAGATAGACAAGGCCCCTGAGGAGAAGGAGCGGGGAATAACCATAGCGACGGCGCATGTTGAGTATGAGACGGCGAATCGTCATTATGCGCATGTGGATTGTCCGGGTCATGCGGATTACATCAAAAACATGATAACGGGTGCGGCTCAGATGGACGGCGCCATTTTGGTTGTTGGCGCAGACGATGGTCCGATGCCCCAGACGCGTGAGCACATATTATTGGCGCGTCAGGTGGGAGTTCCGCAGATTGTTGTATTTTTAAACAAGTGTGACATGGTGGATGATGAAGAGCTGATCGAGCTCGTTGAGTTGGAACTTCGGGAGTTATTGGACAAGTATGAGTTTCCAGGAGATGACACACCGATCATTCGCGGCAGTGCGTTAAAGGCGCTTGAGAGTGATGATCCGGACAGTGAGGAAGCCAAGTGTATTTTTGAGTTATTGGATGCGGTGGACACGTTTATTCCTGAGCCCGAGCGTGATATAGACAAGCCGTTTTTGATGCCGATAGAGGATGTTTTCAGCATATCGGGTCGTGGGACGGTGGTAACGGGTCGTGTTGAGCGGGGCATTATCCATGTTGGTGATGATGTTGAAATCGTTGGGATGCGTCCGACGTTGAAGACGGTGTGTACGGGCGTGGAGATGTTCAGGAAGCTTTTGGATGAGGGTCGAGCCGGCGACAACATTGGTGTATTGATGCGAGGGACGAAGCGAGATGAGGTTGAGCGTGGCCAGGTGGTAGCGATTCCCGGTACGATAAAGCCTCACATGAAGTTCAAGGCAGAGGTATACATATTGAGCAAGGAGGAAGGCGGCCGTCACACGCCGTTTTTCAGTGGATATCGGCCTCAGTTTTATTTTCGTACGACGGATGTTACGGGGAATTTGACATTACCGGAAGGTGTAGAGATGGTGATGCCGGGGGACAATGTGACGATCGCAGC
>PKTV01000214.1 GCA_002868985.1 Desulfobacteraceae bacterium
AAAAATGACCTAAAAATCACACAAGAGGCAATTCCTGAAACTGAAAAGGAACCAACGATAACGCCTTCAGAATATACAAATAGATACAACTTGCCAGAAGAAAAAATTGATTATGTTCATGATAATCCTAAAACCATCTTGCCGGAAGAAAGGATGGATTATCTTCATGATAATCCTCAAACCATAGAAAGAAAAACTCATGAATTTGTAGAAGAACCCTCTTTAAAATTATCATCGAAGAACTTTAGATACTTGGCCGTTGCAGCGATATTGATGATTGCGTTGGGGTTTCTTTATTATCCGGGCAATTTAAGTGGACACATCGGCAATATCAAAAATTATTTTAAACCGGCTCCAAATGTACAAGAAAAAATAGCATCAGCCAACATACCGAAAAATACAACATCAAAGCAAAATATAAACTCGGCTATTCAGGGTTCGAATAAACATGACGATACACAGTTTCAGTCAACAGAATTGGCTGCTGAGCGTTATCATCCACCGACAGTAGAAAAAAAGAATGTTACAGTACGACAAGAAATATACAGGACCCAAAAATTACCCCCCGCTGAAGACGTTAATCAAGAGAAATCCCCGGATAAACCGGATAACATATTTAAATCACAAGAAGTGCCAAAGCATAAGTTCATCACAAGCCAGAAATATACTATCAATTACAGTAACAATTCATATGATTTTTCAGATAAGAACGTTCAAACATTAAAACGAATTGCCAAATTACTTGTTCAACATCCAAAAGCGGATATTATTGTCAAAGGCCATACGGACTCTCACGGGAATAATGAATATAATAAAAAGCTTTCAAAATTAAGGGCACATTCTGTTAAAAGCTATTTTGTAAATCAAGGGATTAACTTCTCAAGAATTAAAGCCTTTGGGATGGGACAAAAGAATCCAATAGAATCAAACAATACTCTGGAAGGGAGAAGACGGAATCGTAGGGTTGAGATCGAGCTTATTATTCATAAAACATGATTATTTTAAAATTTAATTTTCTATTCTCTTTTTCATAATACCAGATCACAAAACGGTAGTCATGGCGAGTCGGGTAGACCGGAGGAATTTCACCTCCAGTCCCCCACAGAATTATACCTGAACCTCTCGATTCATATGGCTCCTGTCAGCCATGCACTTGATGCATCTCATCATTAAACCGACGCAGAAAGAAATTAACGCCTCCCAGTTTCTGGTAGGCTTTAATTTTTCGAGTAGATGCGATTGTTATGCGACTGATTACACATTTTGTGTATAGAGTGCTATTGTTTGCAGCAAATCAAAAGCTATGACACTGAGAAGGGCGGGGTCATATCTTGAATTCCCTTCACAATCATTTCTCTAAATTCAGGAGTGTCTTCGTGTCCATGAACTTTTGTTGCATGATGAACGGCAGCTTCTAACAGCTCGTCCCTTGTGTCAGCCGAAAGCGCTAAAGTACACTTAGCATCATTAGGATAGTTGCGACAATCAATAAAGTATCGTTCCATGATCATGGTCCTCCCATTGTTAAAAGTGAAAATAATGTAGGTTGCTGTTAATTTAAAAGAGAGCAGCCTGAATGGTCAATATAGAATAATACCACTTTGTGGCGTGTCAAATCTAAAAGGCTTGGCTGCTAGTCTGCTGTTTGATCCAAAAAATCTATCAGATTGAACTTTTTTTTACAGGATGTGATATATGGAATCAGTTATAATAAGCTTCAGATGATGTTTATGGTAAGATATCTTTCTTAAATATGATGAGTTTATGAGTTTAAAGAGGAAAACAATTTGAGAAAATTAATTTGTTATTGTTTCAATTATTCTGCTGAAGATATCAAGCAAGATTATTTAAAAAATGGTCATTCTACGATAATGGGAAAGATTCAATTAGAAAAGAAATCCGGGGATTGTCAATGTGCAAAGAAAACGAGTTAAATCCTTAATTTGATAAGTTTTCGCCGCTGTTATGATCATTTTGACATTATCTTCTGAATACTGCCAAAATTCCGTATCCAGGGTTTCAGTGAAGCAAAGCGAGCAGCGGCCTTTTCCGCATCTACGCGATTAGAAAAGCTGCCGTAGATGGCGACATAAAAATTCCGCCCTTTTTGTTTTTTTCGATAATAGGCAAAGCTGCCACCTTGGGATTGTTTCTTTATAAACGCCTTTACCGCCTGCTCGCCGCTCATCGCCGACAGTTGTAAAGTATAGTGTTCGGGATTGCGACCTCTGATCCACTCGACATTTTCAATACGCTGTGATTTTTTGGCTGTGGTCTCTTGTTTTGAACCGGATTGCTTCCGGCCCCGGTTTATTTGATGCTCAGCCGTCATTGAACCGGAGACTTGACCACCCAAACATTGCGCCACGGCTAGTTCCTGGCCCTGGTTGACCTGCTGATATTTTTTCCAAAAGGCGGTGTCGATTTTTTTGTGTGCGGCCGGGACGTCGTTTTTTCGGTAACGGCTCACCTGAGATGGTCCGCCATTGTAGGCAGAATAAGTGGCGCGGGCCAGATTAGATAGATCGCCTCCATGTTTATGCTCTCGCTGTTTCAACGCGTAATTGACCATGAATTTGAAAAGGATTTCGCTTCCTGCACGAACGTTATAGGTGATGTTCCATTTCAATTTTGAGGGAGAGTAAAAGCCGCGCCATACCTTTTCATTGATCTGTAACATGCCGATATCGCCTGACGCGGAAATAAGGGGAACAACCTTGCGGTTTTGTACGATGTATTGACGCCAGCAGCTTTCTTGCCATGCGGTGGTAAGCATCAGTTTGCGGTAAATACGGGCGTACTCCTGAGATATTGATGACGAACGAATTCGAGCATCCGCCTCTTTCAGCAATAACTTTCGAATTTCAAGAAGATAAGCCTTCAACTCGGCAGCGGTGGGTACCAAGCGATTCAGACGATCCATGGGGGTTGCGGCATAGACCGGCCGGATCAGTTGGAAGTTTAAACCCTGTGATCTTTTTTGTTGGGTGATTTCATCAGACCTTCCGAAATCAAACAGTTGTTGTAGTACCGGATCGAATTCATTCAGATATTTCAGCGGATCAATGGATGGGGCATCATTTAGAAGACGTGCCAAACGTCTCAGACCGTCAGTGGATATATCCAGCCCCACCGCAGGCGCCAAACGATCCAGCGCATTGAGTGCGTCAGCCGCTGTTATGAACGACAAATAAGGCAGCAGATTCTGTTCCGGTGAATGAACGCTGATTTCCCGCATTACCGGCTTAAGCCGCTCCCAGCTTCGGATAAACAATTGTTTGACCGGGTCGGTTGCGCTTTGCGAAGGTTCACCGAGAATCGACTTAAACTGGTAGCGTGCATCCAGAAGTATCTCCAACAGGGCGGCACGAAGTTCTTCCGAGCGAGTGGCAGTGGCGGCTTCCTTGATGACAAACGTCAAAAAAGCATCGCAGTTTCGGTACCGTTGTTCCAGCTGCTGCATTTCATGTTCACTAAGGGTGGGCTCCGGCTCGGCTTTGGAAACGGTTTCGATATCAATTCGCAGCCGGACATCCAGCCCGTTGGGCCGGACCGCAAGGTGATCGATACGCAGGCTGTCGATCATTCCTGTTAGGTGATCTGCCGGATAATGGGGTAAAAAGTAAGGTAAAAGGGCTTTGAGCTGATCGGTTTCAGATTTCAGATCCAGCCTGTAGCGGCTTAACAAAAGATGTAATTGTTCTTTCATCGCCTGCAGGACGTAACTATCCGTAAGCAGCCTGCCCTGTTGATCGTAAAGTCGGGCGGTCTGCACCCTAAACTCTAAGGACAACGATTGACCGCTTACTAAAACAGGTTTGCCGGTAACCGTCGTTCGTCCGGTCCAGCGGGTAATGACCCTACAGGCACCGGTTGTAGGGTCGCCGATTGTTGCAAGAATTTTCGCATCCACTCGCAGCAATTCTCCCTCTGCTGACAGATAAGGTTCCGAAAAGGTAATACTTGTGCAACCGTTGTCATCTAATAGATATTTTGCAGTGTTATTCGGGCCTTTAAAATTATTCCGCATCATGAGAAGCTGCAATTGCTGGTAGTCAAGAAAGACAGGGATGGTAATCGTTTCAGCCCGCACTGCGATTGGTTTGACGATCAGTGCCACAATCATAATGGCATACAGGATAACTGTCCGGCGAGAAAGCATAGGTGTTCCTTTTTCAAAAATCTTTCAAGATGCTGAGAAATATATCTAAAGCATAATCGATATCCGAAGAAGTCACATGATAATTAGTAACAGCTCTTAACCTGTTCGGTGTCGTAGGGAGCAGGCGAATGCCCCGGCTGTGGAGTCTTTCTGTCAATAACTGTGATGACAGTCTTTTTTTCGTTATATCAATAAAGACAATATTGGTCGTTACAACATCCAGATCAATGGATAAGCCCTCCATATTTACAAGGCCGTGGGCCAATTTTCTGGCGTTTTCATGATCATCTGCCAGGCGATCCACCATGTCGGTCAGCGCAACGATACCGGCTGCAGCTAGAATGCCTGCCTGACGCATACCGCCACCGACGACTTTGCGGTTTCGTCGGGCTTCCGAGATAAAGTCTGTGTTTCCGGAAACGACAGAACCCACCGGTGCCGCCAATCCTTTGCTCAAACAAATACTGACGGAATCGGCTTTAGCAACAAGATCCTTTGCATCCACACCAAGGGCTGTTGTTGCATTAAAAAGTCGGGCGCCGTCTACATGTAATTTAAGCCCATAACGACGGGCCAATTCTGCTACAGACCTCATATAGCCAACATCCAGGGGGCTGCCGCTGCAACGGTTATGGGTGTTTTCCAAAACAATGAGTTTTGTTTTGGGAAAATGGACGTCGTCCGGACGAATGGCAGCTTCTATATCAGCCAATGCCATTGTTCCGTCCGGCTTATTTTCCAGGCAGCGAGGGTGTATGCCGCCCAGTGCGGCGGATCCTCCCTGCTCATAAACGAACATATGGGACTGATCACCGAGTATCATTTCATTGCCCCTGCCGCAGTGTGTAAGCTGGCTGACCAGATTTGCCATGGTTCCGCTGGCTACAAACAACGCCGCTTCTTTTCCTAACCGTTTAGAAACCATTTCTTCGAGGCGGTTTACTGTGGGATCTTCACTAAACACATCGTCTCCAACTTTTGCCTCGGACATGGCCTGACGCATGGCGGGCGTCGGCTGTGTAATGGTGTCCGATCGCATGTCAACAATACGCATTTCTTGTCTCCTTTAAATTAAATTTCCCTGTACAATTTTATGACGGTTTAAATTAAATTTTCAAGGCATATTCTTGACTATTTCTTAAGGTTAAAGTTAATAAAAGATATTCAAAGCGCTGTATAAAATTTACTCAAGTTTTGCATCTTATAATGGCTAATATGATTTTAGGTTAAAAAATTTTCCGGTTTGCTACACTGTATCGGCGTTGCTTGGAATTAAGGGTGTGAAACTTGGGTAAGTTATTTGTCGAACGTTTAAAGGAGAAATTGACCATGGCCAAACTTTTATGGAAACCATCTGAGGAAAGAATCCAAAGCACCAACATGTATCGATTCATGAATTTTGTTAATACAAAGTTCAATAAAAGTTTTACTGAATATCCGCCACTTTACCAATGGTCTATAGATAATATTCCTGATTTCTGGGCGGCAATATGGGAATTTGTAAAAATAAATGCATCAAAGCCTTATAATCAGGTCATTGACGATGTAAAAAAAATGCCGGGTGCCAAATGGTTTTCCGGATCGCGGCTCAATTTTACCGAAAATCTTCTGCGATTCAGGGACGATCAGACAGCGCTCGTCTTTCGAGGAGAAGATCGGGTGACCAGAAAAATGACGTATGCCGATCTGTACGATGAAACGGCGCGCGTGGCCCGGTCTTTGAAATCAGCCGGTGTTCAGGCCGGCGATCGGGTGGCCGGCTTTATGCCCAACATGCCCGAAACCGTCATTGCCATGCTGGCTACCGCCAGCATCGGTGCGACCTGGTCTTCGTGTTCTCCGGATTTCGGAACAAAGGGGGTGCTGGATCGATTCGGCCAGATCGAACCCAAGGTTTTGTTTACGGCGGACGGATATTTTTTCAAAGGAAAACACTTTGACAGCCTGGATAAAATTTCAAACATCATCAAAGAGATTCCTTCCATTGAAAAAGTGGTCGTGGCGCCGTACACTCAAAAAAAATCGGATATTAAGGGGTTGTCGAATGGTGTTCATTACAAGGATTTTCGGTCTTCAGAATCCAACCTAAACATCGAGTTCGCACAACTCCCTTTTGACCATCCCCTTTACATCATGTATTCGTCCGGTACCACCGGGCTTCCAAAATGTATGGTTCAGAGTGCCGGAGGGATTCTCATTCACCATTTAAAAGAACTCGTTCTTCACACGGACTTAAAAAGAGAAGATACCATCTTTTACTTCACCACGTGCAGTTGGATGATGTGGAACTGGCTGGTCAGTTCTTTGGCCGTGGGCGCAACACTGGTTCTTTTTGATGGCAATCCCTTTCACCCGGATCCCGGAGCACTTTGGCAGATCGCTCAGGATGAGAAAATATCGATATTCGGAACCAGCGCCGGTTACATTGCTGCATTGCAAAATGCTGGCGTAACGCCCGGTAAGACATACGACCTCACGCCGCTTAAAGCGCTGCTTTCAACAGGATCACCGCTCTCTAACGAAGGGTTTGAGTATATTTACAGAGAAGTTAAAGCGGACCTTCAGTTGGCCTCTATATCCGGAGGTACGGATCTCAACGGCTGTTTCGCCTTGGGAAACCCCATGGGACCGGTATATGCCGGTGAACTTCAGTGTCGAGGGTTGGCCATGAAGGTCGAGGCTTTCGATGAGAACGGAAAATCGGTTATCAATCAGCAGGGCGAACTGGTATGTACGGCGCCTTTTCCGTCCATGCCCATCTATTTTTGGAATGATCCGGACAACCAAAAATATCATGACGCATATTTTGATGTTTATCCCAATATCTGGCGGCATGGGGATTATATTCTGATCACAGAGAGAGGCGGTGTCGTTATTTATGGTCGGTCGGATGCTACCTTGAATCCCGGTGGCGTGCGCATCGGTACCGCCGAGATCTATCGCCAGGTGGACCTTTTAGAGGAAATCGAAGACTGTGTTGTGGTGGGGCAGAATTGGAAAAATGATGTTCGGGTGATTCTGTTTGTCAAAATGGGCCAAGGACACGAGTTGACCGATGAAATTATTAAAAACATAAAAACCACCATTCGTTCCAATGCCTCTCCACGGCATGTACCCGCTATCATTGTTTCGGTTCCGGATATTCCCTATACCCATAATATGAAAAAGGTGGAACTGGCCGTGAATAAGGTCATTCACAACCGGCCGGTTCTCAACAAGGACTCACTGAAAAACCCGGAATCGCTGGATTATTTTTCGAAATTAAAGGAGCTTCATGTATGATTAAATTTTTGGATGGAAGCTGTTTGAG
>PKTV01000040.1 GCA_002868985.1 Desulfobacteraceae bacterium
AAAACAATGGGGAAGGTCGAATCTTGACCGGAATGCTCCCCGCAAGCCCCGCCTTTTAAGGCGGGGTCGAGGGGAGTAGGGAATGGGGTCACATCTTGGTCAGTGATTAGTAAATAGGGGTCGGGCCACGATAACTATCTGAGTATATGTAAATATAACTCTATACATAGCTGTTTTTAGTCCTTTTCTATTCCATCTGTGCCTTCACCAATTCAGCAAAAGAAACCTGTTTATATCCAGAAGGAACTTTGAACTCACTTTCTGGGATAGTCTTTTTTTTCAATTGCACCACATCCGTTCCGGGCTCCGGGTTGCCACTCTCATACCTCACGCTCTTTAGCTCAAATCCTGCTTCCGAGAGTTTTTGATATTCAGGTGTATTTTCCGGCGAAGACTCCATCTCCATGCGATTCGTGCAGGAATTAAACTTTTTTAATACAGGCATTAACGATTTGTATTCTTTCATCAATGATGAATCAAGGGTCAGCCAGATTTCTTTAAACAATTCGCCGCCTGCCAGAACCTTGTATTTTACCGTTTTATAACCTGCGATGGTTCCTCCATCACCGAGCTTGACAATGGACACATCCTGCCCGGAGGTCTCTTTGCCTTGGGCCATCATCTGCTCCATCATCTTTCTCTGTTCCTCGGGAACGCCCTTCATCATCTGCTCAAAATTTGCATTTAGGGTATCGCAGTATTCATCGGTCGTTCCACGGGAATACGTCTTTTGGTTATCGTTAATAAAAATCATTTCATCGCCGGGACCGTTGACTATGAAAACAATCCCCTCCGAGGCGTTCTTTATTCTTCCCTTGGAGATCAACGTAGTCTCGCCATTTTGTTCCACCATAACAAACCCGGCATCCGCCGGAATCACCAACCAGAAAACCACTGCTACAGCCATCAGTACAGACCATTTTCTTGATATCATCTTGTATATCTCCTTTTCTTTACCCACTCTTCAAAAACAAATCACTTCATCATAAGTACAATCAGGGCCCACGTGTTCGATGCCCACCTTGTTACCACTTTGTGGCATAAAGGGTCAAGCTGAAAATTTGCGCATATGGAAAAGTACGAATAGAAAGTTGTTGGGTATTTTGAGGGTTAAGATCTCTTGAAACAATCAATAAATTACCCTATCAACTTCTTCCTGCACTTCGGTCAGAAAAGCAACCCTCTCTGCCGCTATATTTGCCGTATTCTTAAATCTTTCCGGATTGAACATCTCTTCAAGAAACACCAAATGGAGGCATCTAACATAAGGATCCCTCCTGTAATATTGATCGTAAAACCAGGTTACATCCCGGATGAGTTTTCTTAAAAGAAATTCCATAGCGCAATTTATCTTTTAAATTTTTACCCCAGACTCCTGCTTGAAGCTGAGTCGGCAGTTGTTGGATATCCCCCAGAACATCCACATATTTGGCTTCATTCCAGTCGATAGCCCTGCATTTTATACATTTTACTATAGAGTATCTGATAATCATCCGTACACAGGCATAAATTTCAACAGATTCGTTATTCATTCGGCTTTATTCTATTTTTTTCTTTATATAAAAATAATCATTGAACAGATAAGTTCCAATTATCTCAGCATATTTTACGCCCATAATACGTTCTGTTTTAAGGCCTGAAAAAGACAAAAGAAGGGGGAATATCGGAACCTAAAAAGTCGTTCGGGAAAACGTTCGTGCACGGGTATCTCACAGAAAATGGAAAAACTTGTTAATCGATGGTGAGATATGATAGGGAACCAAGGGGTTAACCGGCCAACCCGGATATCTTAAGGAAGACCGGACTAAAGACGGAAGATCCTCAGCTATTGCGAATTAATCAGAAAGGCAGGTGATTGGCGCTGATGTACATCCACATCGCAGAGATGTCGGCCCGAATATTTCCCCTATCGTTGCATAAAAAATATGCCAAAAATATTTTATAATGAATCTCCCCGCCGCAAGCGGACGGGGTATTAAAAACCATAATAAATAAGGTTTTTCTCCAATTTAGTTTGTTTAAATTGATCCTATGATTAAATAGGTTTCATGATTAACCTATGCTATATAACGACGATTTGAAAAATTTATGGGATCGCTAACTACACCATTATGTCTAATTAGCCGCCCGCTCACTGCGCTTGCTCGACAAACGCAGACGGACGCAGAAATTTTGCCTCCCCGACCTGCGGAGGCAAAAACATCAATCGCTCCGCGATAATATCAACGATTTTGCCTGAAAGGCATGCTGCTTTTGCCTGGGCAGGTCGCCCAGGCAAAAAAAATTTATTGTCTGCGTATTATCTGCGTGTGTCTGCGGTTTAATTATTCAATTGTTAATCGCAAACAACGAGGATCAATAGATCATTCCTTCAACTCTTTTGGAGATGATCCATAAATAATATCTATATGTTAAGTACAGTCGATAAATAATTTCAGAAGGAAAAACGTATGACTGACTTTACCTACGCCAACACAGCCAGAGAGATGGCGGTTTATGGTTACGAATCTGTGATCAAAAGCCATTGCAGAATGTGCCATGGGGGCTGCGGGGTGCTGGTCTACCTCAAAGACGGAAAGGTTGCCAAGATTGCCGGTGACCCGGATTGCCCCATCAACCACGGCACCCTGTGTTCCAAGGGAATCGGGTCACTTCAATTGGTTTATCACCCGGATCGTTTGACCCATCCTGTTCAGAGAACCGGCCCGAAAGGCAGCGGCAAGTGGCGACAAATTTCCTGGGATGACGCCCTGGATACCATTGCCGAAAAGATTTTGCATTACAAGGGATCCTTCGGGGCTGAATCCATCGTCATGGGCTATGGAACCGGCAGGGAAAACGAAGCCGTCATTTATCGGTTTGCCAATCTTTTGGGAACGCCCAATGTCCTCACGGCAGGTCATTTTTGTTACGGTCCCCGCCTCGCCACCACCATCATCACCTGCGGTTCCAACCCCATTGTGGACTATGAGAACCATCCCAAGTGCATCATGGTATGGGGCAACAACCTGGTCATCAGCAACCCCGACTGTTACAAGGGGGAGCCCTTTTCTCGAGCGTTGGATGCCGGCGCCAAACTGATCGCCGTGGACCCGAGGTGCACACGCATTGCTGCCCGGGCGGATGTCTGGCTGCCGCTCAGGCCCGGAAGCGACACCGCCCTTGCCCTGGGAATGCTTAACGTGATCGTTAACCAAGGGCTCTATGACAAGGATTTTGTCGACAACCACGTCCATGGATGGGCGCCTTTCGTTGAACGGGTCAATGAATATCCCCTAAGCAGGGTGGAGCAACTCACCTGGGTGCCAAAAGAAAAGATCAAAGAGGCGGCTGTTTTGTTTGCCACAACCCAACCGGCCGCTATCCAGTGGGGCGTTGCCATTGAACAGCAAATCAATTGTGCAGATAACAACCGATCCCTTTTGGCCCTCATGGGGATCACCGGAAATATCGATGTGCGCGGGGGCCAGGTCCTGTTCAAACCGCCCAAGATCAGAAATGTGAGCCAATTCGGCGCCCACAAAATGCTCCCCAAAGAACAGGCTGAAAAACGACTGGGCGGGAACCGGTTTCGCCTGGCAGGAAACTTTGCCATTATCAATCCCAAATGCGTCTGGGATGCCATCCTTGACGAGACCCCCTATCCTGTAAAAATGATGTTTTTGATCAGCTCAAACCCGGTCATCACCCGCGCCAATGCCAGGCAGGTTTACCGGGCCCTTGAAAAAACGGAATTCATGGTCGTCTCCGACTTCTTTTTGACGCCCACCGCCGAACTGGCCGATCTTGTTTTACCGGCGGCGACCTGGCTGGAGATGGACTATATCGGTGATTTCTGGAAGCGACACGGGTATATCCTTCCCCGACGAAAAGTGGTCCAGATCGGAGAGTGCCGATCCGATCATGAGATGCTCAACGACCTTGCCCACCGGGTGGGTCAGGGCGAACACTGGTGGGAGACCTTTGAGGGCGGACTCGATTACATCCTTGAACCCATGGGTATCACCTGGCAGGAATTTAAAACCATGGAACACATCCGGGGGGAGTTGACGTACGAAAAATACAAAGAACACGGCTTTTCCACCCCCACCAAAAAGTTCGAACTCTATTCCACGCTGTTGGAAAAATGGAATTATGATCCCCTTCCACAGTTTCGAGAGCCCCCTGAAAGCCCTTACAGTAGGCCGGAGTTGTTCAAAGATTATCCATATATCCTGATCACGGGAAGGAGACAGCCCGGCTTTTTTCACAGCGAAAACCGCCAGTTGCCCTGGCTCAGAGAGCTCCACAGGGATCCAATGGTTGAGATACACCCCGAAACCGCCGAAAAAGAGGGCATCGAAGAAGGAGATTGGGTTATCATTGAATCGCCCCGGGGCAAGGTCAGACAGCGGGCGAAACTTTTCGCCGGCATGGACCCGAGAATCGTTTCGGCGGAACACGGCTGGTGGTTTCCCGAAAAGAAAGATCCGCGCCACGGCTGGGACGAATCCAACATCAATATTCTGACGGATAATGCCTATGACACCTGCGACCCGGCCATGGGCGCCACCAACGTTAGAACACTCCTGTGCAAGATATATCCCGAAAAATCGTGAAGGAGACCGGCAATGAAGAAATACGCACTGATCATAGACCACATATCCTGCTGGGGATGCAAAACCTGCGAAGTGGCCTGCAAGCAGGAAAATGACGCGCCTGAAGGGGTCAAATTGATCGACGTCTTTGAAGGGGGTTTCAGCGCCGTTGACGATAAAACGGATGTCATATTTCAGTCGAATGTCTGCATGCACTGCGATGAACCCCCATGTGTGGACAGTTGCCCTGAACAGGCCATTGCACAAAGGGATGACGGTATTGTGGTATTAGACGAGGAAGCGTGCACCGGCTGCCGGCTTTGTATGGATGCCTGCCCTTATCATGCCATTTCCTTTGATCCACAAAAAGACGTGGCAAAGAAGTGTAACCTTTGTCATCACCGGGTGGACAACGGACTTATCCCCGCTTGTGCCGACAATGTTTGTCTGGCGCACTGCATTTATTTCGGAGACCCCGATGCCGTTCAAAGACAGATCAATGAAAAACACCTTCGCAGAAACCGCTGAGACTGGTGTCATGAATGCATTTATCAAGATTGAGTTGAACGACTTTACATTGGATTTTCAAAATGATTATGATATCATCGGACATAAGATTCTGGCCATGGGATTTCTGGCGGATCAAATCACGGTCATGCAGCACTACATGAACCTATTGAACCCTGTGGAGTAACGCCTCATGTTTAAATATCTTACGCGGATTATGGGAACAGTTTTGGCGCTTATGCTTTTACTGAATACGCCTGCCCTGGCGGCCGAAGGCAAAATCGTCGTTGAAAAAATGGACAAGGCCGGGCTCGACCGATTGATGCAAGACCCCAACAACCAGAGCATGATCGTCGCCATGGCAGCCTGGTGTGGCCCTTGTCGCAAGGAACTGCCGACGTTGGTCAAGCTGTTCGACAAATACAAGGATCAGGGTTTGAAAATGGTCGGCATCAGTCTGGATGCCAATGGGCCGCAAGCCATGCAACCGATCTTAGACAAACTGCATGTGAACTTTCCGGTCTACTGGGTCGGCGTCGACATGGCCCGTGAATACGATATCTATGCTATCCCGATGATTTTTTTCATCAAGAATGGTCAGGTTGTTGAAAAACTTCCCGGGAAGCGATCGCATAAAGATCTGGATCGAAAAATCAAAGAACTGTTCGAGTTACCCTGAAAGTACCAATGGGGCTATGGCCCGCTTTTAACCTTGAGCGGAACCGGTGTTGTTCTCTGACCAGCAACCTCATAGGAAATCGCACCGAATTTACACGACTGCTGAAGGCATTTCAAACAGCGGATACAATCCTTCTGGTTGGAACCCTCATAAAACTTCACGCCCATCGGGCAACCGTGATAGCAGGACTGGCAGTGGGTGCATCTCTCAGGATCGTAGGTCAGCCTGAAGACGCTGTAACGGTTAAAAAATGAGTAGATCGCACCCAGCGGACACGCTACCCGGCAGAAAGGGCGCCGGCTCACCACCATCCAAACGAGAAAGCCGATCAGGATGATAACCTTGCTGTAAAACAACCACCCGATCACCTCCTGCAGCTCAGGCTTCAGCAGCATCATCGGCAACCCTGCCTCCAGGGTCCCGGCCGGACAGACGTATTTGCAAAACCATGTCATCCCGTATCCGAACTCATCGGCCACTGCCAAAGGTAAGATCACTACGAACAGGGCCAAAAACATGTATTTGAAATAGGTCAAGAACCGGGGGATTTCGAATTTAGGGGATGGAATTTTGTGGATTAATTCCTGCATCAAACCAAAGGGACACAGCCAGGCGCACGGCATGCGCCCAACCAGGCTTCCGATCAGTCCCAGCATGCCGATTACGTAAAGGCCCAGGTGAAAACGGCCGGTCTCGAAATTGGGCCTGGCAGTGGCCATAAAGGTCTGCACGGCCCCCAGCGGGCAAGCGCTGGTGGCGGCCGGGCAGGAATAACAGTTGAGGCCCGGGGCGCAAACCGCTTTCAGGTCTCCCTTATACAGGTTCCGCGTAAACGGAAACCGCCAGTTGGCATTGCTCAAAAAAACCGCGAGCGTTTGAATCCAACGTCTTAAGTCCATCTTTACCCTTGGATTTTGAGCGTGCGTACGTTTACCCGATTCCAATGCAGCTCAAGCAAATTCTCGTTGCTTTTTCCAGAACCACCTGGACTTCACCCAGATTGATACCGATCACCAGCAACAGACAAAAAATAAGCATTAGAACCAGAGATGTTGGCCGTATCTTTTGCATAATGTGCTTTTTATCCGGCAAGTTGTTATCCCAAGCCCTTCCCAAAACAGTCAGTTTCGATCTCCTTGCGAAAATCGCTCAGGGTGGAGCGTTTGACTGTCCGTGTTTTCACAGAAAGGATAAAATAATGCGGGTGACCGGCCATTTGTGACGGCAAAACCCGCAACAATTGATAGGAATTCCCTTTTTACAGGGGATGTATCGAAAAGCTATAATTGTGCATGGAACTTATTAAGACCGCTCTCCTATCCGGCCTGTAAGCCTTACGGGCTGTGAGGGGAGCCGGAGGCCAACATATGGAAGCCTGTCGGTTACGGTAACCATTAAAATTGAGATACCAAAGGCAAATCAGGTTGTCAATCGCAATTTTTTTATACAGAGTTTTTAAGTTCAGCCCCGCTTTTAAACGGGACAAATTAGACATATAACTTGTTGAGTTTACCCAATTCGGTTTCTGGCGTAGAGAATCGTATTTTGATGATTCTCCCCGATCATATAATTGGCGAATGAATATCTTTAGCCCGAATATTTTATGAAAATTTTCGAGCGGAATGGATAATGTTTTTTTAAAAAGCGTGTACTGTTTGAGTGGTTTAGGGGTCGTTAGAAAGAACAGACGCATACCGAATA
>PKTV01000266.1 GCA_002868985.1 Desulfobacteraceae bacterium
AGGGCACACCATCACTTGTCAAGACAGTTTAAATCAAGACGGGTCAAAAAGGAGTACCTGGCCCTTGTTTACGGTAAAATGGAATCGGACTCAGGATCGGTTTCACTTCCCATCGGTCGGCATCCCGTAGACCGGAAAAAAATGTCTACAAATAGCAGAAAAAGTCGCACTGCCGAGACAACGTGGCGAATCAGAGAGCGTTTTGAATTGGCAAGCCTTATCGAGGTTAATCTAAAAACCGGCCGGACGCATCAAATTCGGGTTCACTGTGCTGCCATCAAGCATCCGGTTATGGGCGATAATGTGTATGGCCCTCGTAAGGCAGGGAAAAATGTTACTGACGGTAAAAATCTATTCAGATCGGTTCCAAGACAAATGCTCCATGCGTGGCGTATTGCGCTGACTCACCCGGTGACAGAAGCGATGGTTTCTTTTGAAGCACCCATACCGTCTGATATGCAGGCTGTGATAACCGCTTTATGTCAACCTAAACTGAGCGTTTCAAATAATGACAGGGCTATAAAAAAGTAATAATTATAAATAAATGAGGGGACGGGGAATTTTTCAAAATCGTCGCTCCATGGATAATCTTTTTTTAAACCGCGTGAACTCGTGGCAAGGGCTCGTAAAGAAAGAACAGGAACCCATCTTTGAAAAATCAATGGGTTTGCCACACGATCTGCGATTTCTTTTAAAGATGGGGTTTCGGCATGCGCCTGTTCTTTATAACGATCCCTAAGCCACTCAAACAGCACCCGCTTTAAAAAAAGATCATCCATTCCGCTCTCAAGTCGGAGACGGATGTACATGTATTGGGCGAGTTTACGGGATAAATAGGTATTCCAAACTTTTGTATAGATAGAATGAATAAAGAGAGTTAGAAATACGTGATCGTATTTACGAATACATCTACTTAAGAGATGAAAAAATGACACACACAAATAAGCCTGTGGTGATTGTTACCGGTGCTTCAAGAGGATTAGGCGCGGCTGTAGCGCGCTGGTTGGCAAAAGTTCGAGCGGCGGTTACTCTCATTTCCAGATCCGAAGACAGACTCAACGATGTTGCAGGAGAGATTCGTTCATTGGGGGGAAAGCCCCTGGTATTCACGGCAGATGTTTCCAGTTCAGATGACTGCCGCAGCGCCGTTGAGCTGACACTGGACAGATTTGGTCGGATTGATGCCTTGGTGAACAATGCCGGCATTATCCAGCCTATCTCATCCATTGCTCATACAGAACCGGACAACTGGCGGTATAATATTGAAGTGAATCTTATGGGACCATTTTATATGATACAGGCCGCGATATCTTCTTTGCGAAGTCAGAACGGACGGATTGTAAATGTGAGCAGCGGCGCAGCGAATCGAGTTCTGGAAAATGTCAGCGCGTATTGCGCCTCCAAAGCCGCCTTGAATCATTTTACACGGGTGCTGGCTGAAGAGGAACCTGGATTGACGGCTGTGACGATTCGGCCGGGCGTTGTCGATACCGACATGCAGACAACCATTCGGAATGAGGGCTTGAATGCCATGCCGGATGAACAACTGGCGTATTATCGTCAACTTAAGGCAAACGGAAAACTCGAACCTCCCGAGATTCCCGGCCGTTCCATTGCCTGGTTGGCACTTCATGCACCCGCAGAATTCAGCGGTCAATTTTTCGATTACGATGATCCACGTATTGCCAAACCCGCACTGAAAGCCTTTGGAAAAAATTACAAGCCATCTCAAGAATACACCTAACGCCCAATTACGGTGTTGCCCCGCACTGCGGGACTCCCCGTTGAATGGTATTCATAAAGGTGGGTCGCGAGCCTCTTCAAAATGCTCACATACTCACATGTATGCTCCGCTTTTTCATCGACTCGCGCCTTGTCCTTGAACGTAATCTGCATTTTTGAGATATCTTGTAGTGTTCAAGTTCGGGCTCTTTTTTGAGGAACTGCTATAAGCGGTCTTTAAACGCTTCGATGGCATCTCGCAGCATACGACGAATAAACACCTCCTTGTCGCCGTTGGTAAGTTGCTGGTAGGAGATGTTGTCGGGATGAGATGCAGACAATTCGGGGGGTCTTGCTTTGCATGCGGGCTTGATTTTTTGAAAGTCCTGAACCATTTCTACAAGATTGTATTTTTCACAAGGGAGTTGAACGAGCCATTTCAATCGGCGCATGACTTCAAACCGCACCTGATCGGCTAAAAAGAGATGAATGTCAACAACTTGCATTTGCTCTCTGTTAGGAAGGTAGTTGAACTTTGTAGCCGGTCCGAAATCGAGGATTCCCATGATGAGTTCATAATAGGCTATGGAGCTGTTTTCTCCGGGCTGGGCAAGGAAATAAAGCGTTTTGTCTGAAAGATCTGACAAACGGGTTTTGAGGTGATATGATTCTTCGAAGCGTTTTTCCCAATGTCCAAATGCCCGCTGTTGTAATACTTTGGCTCGATAGGCTTGAATGTTAACGACTTTTGTCATGGCATGCTGAGATATTGGCAGGCAGTTAAGTATTACCTAACTCAAGTAGAGGCATCTAACCCCAAAGGAGCTAAATTTGTTTGTGATCGTTTTAATATAACCTAAGTTGTGCGATTGTTGAGGCTTGCCCGCCTTTGGCGGTGTTGCCGCAGATACAAGGAAGATGTCGTTCCGCTATATTCAACTATGCTGGACGGCATCTGACACAGTAGATGCGGTAAGATCGGCAATCCCAAAGGGTTTCAAATTTTAAAAATATAAATGAAGATAATTTACTAAAATAAAAGATATTTTGTTCCCTTTTAAAATTTGAAACGCTCAACTTAGGTTTAAGCCACATCCTTGTTATAGCAGATCAGACAGCACTGCAGGCATCGGTTCGATTCGAACAAAGCTTCCTCTTCACTGATGACGAGGTCTGCCTCGACAAAGGACTTGATACGCTCGTCTACCGGCAATTCAGGCATTTTTGTTCTGGCCAGTTTCGATAATCCGGGAACCGATTCAAAAATGGAGACAGGGATGTGATTCGTAAACAAAGTCTTGTCCGGAGGTGTGACATCCTGACCGGTCAAATACATGTGAATGGATCGGGCTGCTCTACGTCCGGCGCCGATGGCGGAAACAACGAGATCAGCTCCGGTGGCGGCATCTCCGCCGGTGAAAATATAGGGTATGCTCGACTGAAGGGCGATGGGATCAGCAGAGTCAATGGTATTCCAGCGGGTAACTTGCAGATCCTCGTCGAGCCGTTTACTTTCATCTTTAAAGAAGATATCCGGGCCCTGACCAATGGCGGTAATAAGCATGTCAATATCCATGACAGTTTCAGAACCTTCAATGGGCACCGGGCTGCGTCTGCCGCTGGCGTCCGGTTCGCCAAGCTCCATCTTCAAATATTCCAGTCCGATGACCTTACCTTCCTCATCTCCGAGAGCACGGGTGGGTGCCGCGAGAAATGTGAATTGTATACCTTCATGTTCGGCAGCTTCAATTTCAACCATGTTGGCCGGCATTTCTTTTCGGGTTCGGCGATAGACGATGGATACTTCATCAGCACCTAAACGAACCAAGGTTCGTACGCAGTCGATCGCGGTATTTCCGCCGCCGATCACCACGCACTTTTTACCCACAAACGGCCGTTCTTCATGGGGCCTTTCCTGCTGCCATAACGCGAAATTGGTAAGAAAATTGATTCCTGTGTAGCAGCCTTCCAAATCCTCACCTTCAGCACGCAGGGTGTAATCTTTCCAGGCACCGATTCCTAAGAAAACAGCATCAAAGCCGGCGGCCATTAGCGATCCGATATCAAAGTCTCTGCCAAGCTTAATGTTGGGTTTGTGTTCGACGCCCAGATCGAGAATTCCCTGGATTTCCCATGCAAGAACTTCTTTAGGGAGACGGTATTCAGGGATTCCATAACGGATCATTCCACCGAGTTTCGGCATGGCGTCAAAAATGGTAACCTCATGGCCTAAACGGCGCAGAAAAAAAGCATTGCTCAAACCAGCCGGGCCGCCACCGATGACGGCAACTTTTTTACCGGTATCCGGCGCGCATGAGATGGGCAGTCTTTTGCCTGAATCCATTTCATAATCTGCGGCAAACCGTTTCAACTGGTTAATGGAGACCGGTTCATCTTCCAACCCTCGACGGCAATAACTTTCACACGGATGCGGACAAACCCGCCCACATGCCAACAGCAACGGATTGCGTTCTCTGATGGTACTCACCGCGCCTTCATAATCTCCGGTCTTGATTTGATAAATATATTTTGGGATATCAATTTCTGCCGGACAGGTCTGCTGGCAGGGTGCAATGCGGTCATCATACTGGTTGAGATGCAGCAGTTTTTGAGACATGGTTTTAATTTCCATGATGTCTTTGGGGCAGACTTTTTCACAGGCGCCACATCCCACACATTTTATTTCATCGACAACAGGGTAGCCATGAGGACCGATTTTAAGGGCATCAAAAACACAGGCCCTGACACAATCACCCAGACCGAGGCATCCGACAGGACAGACCCGCTGACCGCCGGAAAGGGAGGTAAGCGCCTGACAACTATTAATCCCCATATAATGATACTTTTCTTCGGCGCGATCACCGCCTGTGCAGGTATTATAAGAAATCAGACTCTCGGCGGTGCCTGGGTCGAGACCCATAACGCTGGCGATATTTGCAGTGGCTTCAGCTCCGGCTACAATGCAAACACTGGGAGGTGCTTCTCCGGCAACCACGGCCACCGCTGCGGCCGAACATCCGGCATATCCACAGCCTCCGCAGTTTGCACTGGCGGTAAATCCTTCCACGATTGCGATTCGAGGATCCTCATAAACATAAAATATTTTGGACGCTGCACTGAGTGCACCTCCGCACAAAGCCCCTAAACCCAACATAAATAGGATTGCTGATAATGATAACACCATATCCTCCTAAGTTAACTTCTATATTTGTCGATCCTATATCATCCCTTTGAAAGCATAGAACGTAAGGGACAGGATGCCCGCGGTTACCAAACCGATGGACGTGTCCTGAAGCGGTTTCGGAACCCTGGCCAGAATGATACGTTCCCGGACACCTGCAAAGAGAATCAGGGCCAGCCCAAATCCAACGGCATAGGCCATTGACTGCACCAGGGTTTTCATAAAGTTCAGTTCTTTATCGACATTTAAAATACAAGCACCGAATACTGCACAGTTGGTGGTAATCAACGGCAAAAAGATGCCCAGTCCCGCATACAGCGCGGGGATGCTCTTTTTTAGAAACATTTCGACAAACTGGACCAAAGATGCAATCACCAGGATAAACGCGATGGTCCTCATATAAACCAGTTTATAGGGTTCCAGAAAGAACGCGTAAATAAGCCAGGTGATCACCCCGGCCAATACCAGAACAAAGACAACCGCCATGGCCATGCCGACCGCTGTTTCCATTTTTTTGGATGTGCCGAGAAACGGGCAGTTACCCAAAAACTGGGCCAGTAGAATGTTGTTTACAAAAATACCACCGATAATGATTTCCATGTAGCCCATTGATTAACTCCTATTTACTTCCCATGAGATTCATAACACAGAGCATCAACCCGAGGCAGACAAAGGCTCCGGGTGCTTGAACCATGAAAGAGAACGGTTCAAAACTCGTACCAAATACTTCTTGGACGCCGATAACGGAAGTGGGTGTGGTCCAAACGGTTAAATTGTTGGCACCAAACAACTCGCGTAAAGCGCCTAGAGCCGCTAAAGAAAGGGTAAAACCGATACCAATACCCAGACCGTCGGCAATTGAAAGCGCAATATCGTTCTTGGAAGCGAATGCCTCTGCTCGGCCCAGCACAATACAGTTTACCACAATCAAAGGGATGAACACGCCCAGTTTGAGAAATAAGGGATAGGCAAAGGCCTGCATTAACAGTTCGGTGACGACAACAAAGGTCGCAATGATAATAATGAAACAGGCGATTCGAACTTTGGCCGGAATGACATTTCGCAGTGACGCAACCAGTATGTTCGAAAATACCAGAACGAATGTCGTGGCAAGGCCCATTCCGATGCCGTTTTCCATGGTCGTGGTGACACCCAGTACCGGGCATAAGCCTAGCACCAGCCGAAACGGCGCAATTTCTTCCCACAGACCTTTGGTAAATTCTTGTGTGAGTGTTTTCGCCATTATGATCTCCCTATTTACTTAAATTCCTTTAACTTTTCTTCGAGCTGAGGCTTTAATTTTTTATAAATCATACCCGCGTCAGATGCGGCCGAACAGACAGCTCTAGAGGTAATGGTCGCACCACTTATGGCGTTTATTTTGCCCCCGTCGTTGGTGACTTTATAAGCATCTTTGATGGACATGCCTTTAAATTGGGACGCAAAACCGGGGTCATCCTTTGCCGTGGCACCCAGACCCGGAGTTTCACTGTGGGTGGTTACCCCGACCCCGACAATCTGGTCGTTTTCCACATTGACGGCGACCATTAGGCCGACATCGCCGCCATAGCCTTTACCGGAACTTTCAAGAACCACCGTGTTGGTTTTGCCGTCAAATTTTCCGACAAAAAATTTACGTTCCACTTCACCGTCTTTGAGGGCAAACCGGTCGGCAATGGGATCATTCGATGCGCCTTTGAGGATCGATTTAATGGCAGGCCCTTTTACAAATTTTAGCTGCTGCACTTCGATCTTGGATGCGGTTGCATTTCTTAGGCCGGAAAGCAATCCACCCGAAAGGGCGCTTAATACCGTCAGAACAACGACCATGGTTACCATTTCTCGCATGTTAAACAACCTTTCCCAGAGCTTTTGGTCTGATTTTGTCACAAATTGGGTTGATAAGGTTCATAAGCAGGATCGCGAAAACCACACCGTCAACATAGGAACCGATATTTCTAATCAATACGGTCATTATGCCTGCTCCGGCGCCGTAAATGAGCATGGGGATAAAGTTGACCGGAGAAGAAGAATCTTCGGTAGCCAGAAAAAAGGCGCCGATAATTGTATATCCTGTTAAAAGATGGAAAACAGGGCTTGCGTAATGGGAAGGATCGGACATGTTAAACAACAGAGCAGTGACACCTACACCAACCAAAAAAGAAACTGTAATTTCCCAGCGGATAAATCCCCTGATAATCAGATAAATTCCGCCAATAATGAGGCCGAGTCCGAAAGTTGCACCAATGCCGCCCGAATGCTGTCCTAAAAGAAGATCTGTGGTGCTGAAGGCCTCGATACCCGACGTTCCCAGATGTTTGGCGGCGGCCAGGGGATAGACCATGGCAAAGCCGAGATCGTAGTTTACCAAAGCTTCATTAAAATCAAAATAATCTTTCCAGGCCACCATAAGGATAGCGAATCCAATAAGAACAGGATTGAAAGGATTACCACCGATACCGCCATAAATATGCTTTCCGATAACCACCGCAACTAAAGTGCCGGTGATGACCAGCCACCATGGAGATGTTGCC
>PKTV01000268.1 GCA_002868985.1 Desulfobacteraceae bacterium
ATAATATGGCCAATAGTAATACCAATGGCTTTAAGAAAGATATCATATCTTTTTATGAGGCACTCGATATGCAAACTATTTCCGAGACGGACTTTTCCCAGGGGCCTGTAAGATATACGGGAAATGAGCTCGATGTGGCATTAAGCTCCAAAGGTTTTTTCAAAATCCAAACTCCCAATGGGTTAAGATATACCAGAGATGGCGCATTTTCCATCAACGTAGAAGGAATTCTGGTGACAGGGAATGGAGACACGGTATTGGGGCAAAATGGTCCCATAACAGTAGAGGGCGGCGAGGTGTACATCGGAAGAGATGGACAAGTTGTGGTGAATAATGAATCGGTGGATAAAATACTGGTCGTCGATATTGATGCGCCTCAGCTCCTTAAAAAAGAAGGCGGGTCATATTATTCTTATCAGGGAGAAAACGAAGAGATATCAACATCGACCGATGCCGAGATTCAACACAAATATTTGGAAGGTTCCAATGTTAATCCGACGCAGGAAATGATTAAAATGATAGAGACGTACAGGGCTTTTGAGTCAGTTGAAAAGGCGATTCAGTCCATTGACGAATTAACCGCTGAAATGGTTAGTGATGTTGGTACTGTCACATAAAAAAGGAGAAAATCATGTTAAGAGGATTGTGGTCCGCAGCTTCGGGAATGGCTGCTCAAAAAATGAACATTGATGTTATTGCAAATAACCTGGCAAACGTAAACACAGCGGGTTTCAAAAAGAGTCGGACGGATTTTCAAGACCTCATGTATCAAACGGTGAATCAGGCCGGGTCTGAAACAGCCACCGGAGACCAGATTCCAGTTGGTATCCAGGTCGGCATGGGAACAATGCCTATTGGCGTTCACAAGGAATTTACGCAGGGTGATTTTCAACAGACGAAAAATGAGCTGGATATGGCAATTGAAGGGAGGGGTTTTTTTAAGGTGCTTAGCAGTGAAGAAGAGCTCTATACCCGTTCAGGGAACTTTAAAATGGATGCAAATAGAAATATTGTGACTCCCAATGGAGACAAGTTACAACCGGAGATGACGGTTCCAGCCGAGACAGTGACCATTAAGATTGATGGTGATGGTACGGTAACTGCCTTTGACCCCGACGGCGTTGGCGCTTCCCTTGGAACAATAGAATTATATTCATTCGCGAATCCGGCAGGACTTTTCAGCCGTGGCCATAATCTATACGGATCCACGGATGCTTCGGGAGAGGCCGTAAACGGCACACCCGGTTCAGAGGGTATGGGTACAATTGCTCAGGGGTTTGTTGAAAGTTCTAATGTGGATGTTGTGAAAGAGATGGTTGACATGATTATGGCACAAAGGGCTTATGAGATTAACAGTAAGGCAATAAAAACAGCGGACGAAATGCTGGCCATAGTAAACAATATTTCAAGGTAATTAAGAAGATGAATAAAAACATATGTAAAATATTTATTTTCCTCTGTATTTTAGGGTTTTATTCGGCTTCAATGGGTGCGGCAATCAGTAAAAGTGATCCTCAGATTGTCTCCCATCAAAGTTACCAAAGCATACCGGAGACCAAATTCGGAGAAATCTTTCAGAAATATCTTTATCGAAATTTAAACAACCAAGGTTGCGATGTGGTTATATCCAGACTGAAGATAACCGGCAATGTTCCCGTGCCTGCCGGAAGTATCGGTTTTCAGTCATATCAAAAAGGTAAAAGAAGACTTGAAGGACATGTCAGCTTAATCGTCGTGGTTAAGATAAATGATGTGGTAAAAAATAAAGTTAAACTATCCGGTTGGGTTGATATCTTTCAGCCTGTAGTTTGTGCTTCTCGTGATCTAAAAAGAGGAGAGAGGATAAGCAAAGAGGATCTTTACTTTGTAAAAAGAAATATATCTCATATATCTTCGAAGATTCTAACCGATATGAATAGGATCATCGGTCTCATGGCAAAGCATAACGTAAAAAAAGATACCGGTCTTAAAGAATGGATGTTTGAAAAATTTCCAATTGTGGATAAAGGAGACATCGTTACAATATTAGCTGAATCCGGAGATATAAAGGTGACTGCTCCCGGAAGAGTTTTGATGAAAGGTTATGCCGGTGAGCTTGTAAAAGTTCAAAATTTAATGAGCAAAAAAGAGATTTACGCCAAGGTCGTTAACGGCTCAATAGTGGCAGTAGAATTTTAGATACTAGGAGAGTACCATGGCAGATAGAAGATACTTACTTTTGTGTATGACGTTCATTTTCCTAACCGGTTGTGCGGGTTTGTCTAAAGAGCCCTCTCATATGGTTCAAACAGCCAAGATTCAAAAACCTAAATTTGAAGTTTATGAGCCGCCAAAGCCGGAAGAGGGATCTTTGTGGTCGGAAATGTCGGAGGTAAGTCTGTTTCAGGACATGAAGGCGAGAAAAGTCGGGGATATTGTAACTGTAAGGATCGTAGAGGATCCGGAAGCAGAACTGAATGCTAATACCAAAACAAGTCGGTCTTCAAGCATAGATGCATCGAAGCTCAAATTTTTGGGTTATATGAAGGCGCTTGCTGAAAAGAATTCCAGACTTGCTCAGAATCCGGGAACAGATGATTTGATGCTGGCATCCTTGGGAACCAAATTTGATGGAAAAGGTTCAAGTGACAGGGATGGACATGTAAAGGCATATATTACTGCTGTTGTAAAAAAGGTTCTTTTCAACGGCAATCTGTATATCAGTGGACAAAGGGAAATCAGGGTCAATAATGAAACACAGTATATAACATTGTCGGGCGTCGTGAGACCGAATGATGTAACTTCGTCTAATGAAGTCTCTTCTACATATGTTGCTGATGCAAGGATCACATATTCCGGGAACGGTCCTGTGGCAGACAAACAAAAACCCGGATGGTTAGGGAGGATAGTGGATTATGTCTGGCCGTTTTAAAAATATATTATACATTGTTTTGCTTCTCTCCTTTATTGTACCCTCTGCAGGTCATTCTGCAAGAATAAAGGACATTTCATCAATTAAAGGTATCAGACAAAATCAACTTCTTGGTTATGGTCTGATCATCGGTCTCAATGGCACCGGAGACAAGGGCGGAACACAATTTACCATACAGGGCCTGGTGAATATGCTTGAACACATGGGAGTCCACGTGGATCCAGGTGAAGTAAAAGTAAAAAATGTTGCCGCAGTTGTCGTTAGTGCAAAATTACCGCCTTTTGGCAGGGTCGGGAAAAAGATTGATGTCATCCTGTCATCTATCGGTGACGCGAAGAGCCTGCAGGGAGGTACCCTTTTATTGACGCCTTTAAAAGGTGTGGACGGCAAAGTTTATGCCCTTGCACAGGGTCCTGTTGTTATTGGCGGTTACAGTGCCGGCGGGGCCGCAGGGGGCGGTGTAACAAAAAACCATCCCACGGTAGGAAGAATCAGTGGCGGGGCTAGCATTGAAAAAGAAATTCCGTTGTCGATAATGAGTAAAAACGAAATGACAATAATTTTAAATAATCCGGACTTTAATACCGCTGATCGGGCTGCCAAAGCCATAAATTTGCGAATGGGTAAAAACGTTGCCGAACCCATAGATTCAGGCACATTGACATTCAGGATTCCTGAAAAATTTGAAAACAAAGTGGTTAACCTGATCGCTCAAATTGGGGAAATCCAAGTAGAGCCGGATTCAATCGCCAAGGTTATCGTGAATGAAAAAACCGGAACGGTTGTGGTCGGAGAAAATGTCAGGATCCAAAAAGTTGCCGTTGCTCATGGAAATTTGAGTATTCAAATAAAAGAGCAAAAGAATGTTTCACAGCCGCTAGCCTTTGCACCTTCAGGAGAAGGGGTTGCTCCACGACAGATGGAAGGCGGTACAGTTGTGGCTCCGGGTGGCAGTACAGTGGTTACCCCCGAAAGTCAGGTGTCTGTGGCTGAAGAAGACAGTCGTCTTCTTTTGATTCCAAATGGAAGAACCATCGGCGAACTGGTCAACGCATTGAATGCTATCGGCGTAACCCCCAGGGATCTCATAACTATTTTACAAGCCATTAAAGCCGCGGGTGCGCTTCAGGGCGAGCTCGAAATTATATAAAGGAACAAAAGAATGATAAAGGCAATGACTACGATCCCGGATGCAACAATTGCACCCAATGACATTCGTCAAGCAAAACTTGAAAAAGCCTGCTCTGAGTTTGAATCCGTTTTTATCACCTATATGTTGAAATCGATGAGGACCGCCGTTTCGGAAGATGGTCTTTTGGGAAACAACAATGAAAGCAAGATCATTCAATCGATGTTTGACGAAAATCTTGCCATTGGAATGGCAAAGGGTAATGGCATGGGGCTTGGCAAGATGCTTTTTGAAAGTTTAAAAGATTGAATATGCACTTTAGATACTAAAAAAAACGACCGATAATGGAATAGGGAGTGTATTTATGGAGGCGTTTACCGTTGATACGATAGAAAAACTTTTTTACAAAAAGATCATGCTTTACAATGATCTGCTTTATTGTTTTGAAGAAGAGAGAAAATCTCTTATCAGAATAGATCTCAAAAAGTTATGGGGATTATCCAAAGAAAAAGATGAGATATGTGCCCAGATAAAATCCATCAGGCAAAATATGTCTGTCGCCGTTAACCTGGAAAATGAACAAGATTCTTTTAATCTAAATCTGATAATGGATCTTATACCAGGAAAATATATGGATAAATTTAAAAAGCTATACTTAAGAATTTTAAAACTAAAAGGCGAAATCGAGATCTTAAGGAAACAAAACATCCTCTATATTGATGATTCTCTGGAATTTTTGGATGAGATGATATCGATTATAACGGGAGAAACCGATTCCGGATACATTTACAATGACAAATGTCATTTTAATAAATCCGGTTCTCGTTCTTTCCTGGCCAGAGAGGTTTAGGCATGTCAAATATAGGAATGGTATTAAATATTGCTACGACTGCTTTAAACGCCCAGCAGTATGGCATGGGGGTGACGGCTCAAAATATTGCCAATGTGAATACAGAAGGTTATTCACGGCAAAGTCCTGTTCTTGTAGCAGAACAGCCATTACTGTACGAAGGACTGCTCTTGGGCAGAGGTGTAGACACGGAACAGGTGTCCAGATCCAGTGACCAGTTTATAGAGAACAAACTCATGCGGGAAAAATCGAGCATGTTATCTTCCTCTGAGATGGAAAAATACATGCAGGTGCTGGAAGGCTTTTTCAATGAAAATTCCGGCACCAGCATCAGTACAATGGTGTCCGAATTTTGGAATGGATGGTATGATATTTCTAACAACCCCTCAGGCGCTTCGGAAAGAATTTCGCTTTATGAACAAAGCCTCCTTCTTTCAGAGCAATTTAACGCTCTGGGAACCGACTTAATCCAGATTGATACGGATTTGACCGGTGCCGTAACTTCCGGAATAGAAACGATAAATAAGATTACACACGAAATCGCACAGGTCAATGTCCAGATTGTCAGTATGGAGGCAAATAACGTTGCAAATGATCTCAGGGATAAACGCAACACCCTGGTTTCAGAACTCAATGAATATCTGGATGTAAAAGCTTTTGAACAAAGTGATGGTTCGTTAACGATTGTAGCGGCCAGGGGATCTACGCTGGTTCAAGGAAACAGCAACTATAACCTGGAAATGGGCGGCAGCAATGGAGACAGGGTAATATGGCAGGATTCGGGTGGCGGTTATGTTGACATCACAAACCATCTTTCCAATGGAAAACTTGGCGGATGGCTTGACATTCGAGACGAGATTATTGCCAAAAATCAATTGGATCTTGATGCTTTGGCGAAAGAGTTTATCTGGTCTGTTAACCAGCAACACACTCAGGGGGTGGGGTTGGAAGGATTCAGCACGGTTACAGGGAAATATCGGGCTACAGATACAAGTGCCGCAATGGATTCAACGGGACTTAGTTTCGCCGATAAGATAGTTGATGGCGATTTTAGGTTATGCCTTTACGATTCAAACGGGAATTATGACATCGATGCTACTCTGAGCATTGATGCAGATGTTACATCAATCGACGACATTGCAACAGCGATTAATGCCATCGATGTCACCATGATTTCTGCGACAGTCGTTGATAACAAATTACAGATCAGCGGTGTTAATGGTTATGAATTCGCATTTTCTGATGACAATTCAAACGTTCTCGCGGCTCTTGGAATAAATACCTTTTTCACCGGCTCCAGTGCTGGAAACATGGGGGTTAACGATGTTATCGGTTTAAATAAAAACAACATCGCCGCAGCACAGGTTGCCAGTGATGGATCCATGGCGTCAGGTGACAATAATAACGCCTTGGCGATCACAGACCTGCAATCTGCAACCATGAGTATTTCACAATGGACCTGCGACAGGATCAATGGAAATACACAAGGGAGTATCATTTCAACCACTGAAGACTACTATCATTCTATGGTAGGTACTATAGGAATTGTCTCTGCAAGTGTTTCAAGAGACAGGTCTTTTGGTGAGATGATGGTAAATGAATTAAGCACGATCAGAGACAGCATATCCGCTGTTTCGCTTGATGAGGAGATGACAAATCTCATAAAATTTCAGCATGCCTATGCAGCGGCAGCCAAGCTTATCGGTGTCGCCGATGAGATGCTCAATACACTGCTTGAATTGAAATAAAAGGAGCTATTTTATATGAGAGTTGCAAACAAAGCCATTTATGATTCGGTAAAGTATAATCTTGGCAGTATCAGCGAAGAGCTGAACAAGGCCAATGAGATTGTTACCACCGGAAAGCGTATCAATAATCTTTCTGATGATCCTGTGGGCCTTACCCAGTCACTGAATATCAGGTCTACTCTATCAAACATTGAGCAGATGGGGCGCAATATCAGTTATGGCAATTCATGGCTCACAGTATCTGAAAGCGCCCTTACGAGTGTGCAGAATATCATTGCAGATACAAAGGTGTTGTGTATTCAGATGGCCAATGCAACAATCGGATCCGACCAGCGGTCTTCGGCAGCGGGCACCGTTCAAAATATGCTGGATGAAATCGTTTCTTTAGGAAATACAGATGTGGCAGGTAATTATATTTTTGCCGGTTCGAAAACCGACACGATACCATTTGACCAGGACGGTACTTACAATGGGGATAATAATGCTTTTGCGATAAAGATCAGCAAAAATTCCACCGTTGAGGTTGGAAGTGACGGTGGGGCAGTTTTTGGAAATATTTTTAACAGCTTGAGTGATTTGAAGACCGCTCTTGAAACCAACGATTTAACCGGTATTCAAGATGCGATGGGTTATCTGGATGGTCACTTTGAAGATATGTCAGCCAAAATATCAGATATTGGCTCAAAAATGAATCGTATGGAAATTAAGGATAAAATATATCAGGATTTGAACTTTTCCAATACGGAAAGGCTCTCAAAAATTGAGGATGCAGATATTGCCGAGGCCATCATGAATGTA
>PKTV01000267.1 GCA_002868985.1 Desulfobacteraceae bacterium
TAACGAAGTCCGAGATACGCTCCGGCCAACAATCCGACCATCATGGTAAGACCGCTGGCGGACAAGGCGCTTACCGCTGTAAAAAAGCCTCCTACATTACATCCGCCGGCCATTGCCGCACCAATCCCCATCAGCGTTCCCCCCACAACTCCTTTCACGAGTTCCAGAGGAGGCGCTTTGCGAATGGCGAACTGTTTGGATAAAAGTGCCGATCCAAACGCGCCCCAAAGTAATCCCAAGGTAAGAATGGAGTTTGTGGATATCAGCGGTGAAACCGGTTTTTGATGATAAACACCCACGAAACTGAAAAACCAGTCACCCCAGTTTTTCAGCCCTCCGGCAACACCCCAGGGCCTGGCCCAGGCGAAAGTAATAATGCTCATAATACCGATGAGCAGGCCGCCGAGCCATATGGGCCATTTTTCCTCAAAGATTTTTTGATATCCGTTGCTCAGGATTTCGGTTAAAACACTGCTATGTTTTTCATCATTCATGGTAACCTCTCAAACCGACCGAACCGTATATTTCATAAAAACCAAAAGAAAGTATCCAATGCGCGAAACGTAAGGGCTAACAGCCTTCATCATCTACAATTTTAAACCCGGATTCTTTCATTTTTTTGACGGCCGGTTCCGGAGGTGGTGGAGATGTAGGAGGCGTTGGAGAAATCGAGATACCCCCTTCCTGCCTAGTGGATACATCCGGCAGTATTATATTTGCGTTTTTTTCCACCTTTTCTGCCAAGCCGAAGATTACCGCTTGATCATAATATAGCCAGGCTTTAATCGATGCGGGATCAGCTTTTACAGCTTTTCTGAAATATTCCTTGGCATCCAAGTATTTCCCTCTAGCATAGGCTTCCATGCCGAATCTCAGCATCTTGGCTGAGAGTTCCTTGTCAGGAGGGAAATTCTCCGGTCCTTGGGCCATGGTATGTGTGGGAACGAAATAAAATATTGTCAGAAAAAAAACGAGTATAATTGAAGCAATATATTTTGGTTTCACGTAGGTCTCCTCCAAATATGAAATCGAATCATTGATCAATATTTTTTATCAAAACACGACAAAGTGGTCAAGCACGTAATCACCGAATATTTAAGCCATTCCGTCGAATAACGCTGATCCGCAGATTTACGCCACTCGATAGTCCGACTCGGGTGGGATACAAAACACCGGCCGCGTAATGAATCTAAGAACTTTTTCTGCAGTACTCCCGAAAAATATTTGGCTCATGTCTCCGGTTTTGCCGCAACTACCAATAATAATCATATCCACATCATTTTCAACAGCCTTTTTGTTGATTTCAAGAAAAGGGGTTCCCTCACATACAACCATTTTTACATGTTCTTCTCTCATATTTTCCTGCTTCAAAAAGTCTCGGAGTTTTGCTTTTGCCTCAAGAAACAGCTTTTTTTTAATCTGGCCTTCATCTCCCAGTTTTTGACGGATACACTCTGTAACGAAATTACTGTCGATAACATGAAGGGCGATAATACGGCTCGGTTTTTTGGCTAAAAAAGATTTTGTCCAGCGCAAGACTTCTCGGGAACAATCTGAAAAATCAATGGCCACCAGAAAAGTTTGTTCTTCAGATTTCTTTTTATCGTCAAAAGTCATTGATCCAATACATCCTTAAATCGGATTTCTTCCAACATCAAGGGAATAAACGGTTCTCTCAATGATTATTAAAGATTTGGATGCCGTCTTCAGGTCCAACGGTGCCGCCTTTAAGAACCTTTACAAAGATGCCCTCTCGGGGCATGACACAGTCTCCCACCTGTTTGTATATGGCACAGCGATCATGGCATTCCTTGCCGATCTGGGTGACTTCCACCAGTGCGTTTTCTCCCAGTTTCAAGCGGGTGCCCACAGGTAGTTCCCAAAGCTTGATGCCTTCGGTGGTAATGTTTTCGGCAAAATCGCCTGGATTGACCTCAAGGCCTTTCTCCCGGATCTTGGAAATACTTTCTATTGCCAAGAGGCTGACTTGACGATGCCAATCACCGGCATGGGCGTCGTTTTCAAGACCGTGGTTTTCGATCAGACTGCCCAGAAATATGTTTGTTTTTTTGACGCCTTTTTTGAGACTAACGGATACGGCGACGATCCGACCGTCATAAGTCTGATCAACATCGGTCATTTTATTTTTTCCACCTTTTGGTTTGAATTTTCCATTAGTTCCCTTTGCCGAAGGCACAATGGGGGTAGGTGCATTCCGGGCAATCTTGGCAAAGTCCGCCATGGCCCAGAAACGCCAGTTCTTTTTTGCCGATTTTCTCTCCAGCCAGAATACGGGGTAGAACCAGATCTAAAACGGTTGTACGGTGATGAAGACCACAGGCCGGCACTCCGATCAAAGGGACTTTGCCAATATAAGCCACCAGAAACATGGCCCCAGGAAGCGCTGCAGCACCATAATGGATTTCATCGGCGCCTGCCAGGCGAATTCCTTTGCGTGTAACATCGTCTGGGTCCACGCTCATACCGCCGCTCAAAAGAATCAGATCGCAGCCTCGCTCAATGTGTGTACAGATTGCCTGACGAATAATTTCAGTGTCGTCCGGTGCAAAACTGATGCGGTCTGCCTCACTGCCCAGGTCGGTAAGTTTTCGAATCAGAATGGGTGCAAAACGGTCTTCGATGAGACCGTGATACACTTCATTTCCGGTGATGATCAGGCCGGCTTTTCCCTTCCGCAGAGGACGTACGGAAACCACACCGCCGTTTTGTCCGGCAATGGCGGCGGCCCGTTCGATGGGCGCCCGTTTCATGACCAGGGGAATGGCCCGGGTGGCGGCCACCAGCTCTCCTGCTTTAACCATCGTATGGTTATGCAAAGTGGCGCACATCACCTCTTCTACCATGTTAAATGCTGCCAAGGCCGAAACGTTGACCATAAGTAATCCATCTCTATCCGCCTTTAAACCGATTTTTCCTTCACGGGGTTCATTTTTCCAAACCACCCCATTTCCGGCCAGGGCTTCGGCCATAATGGCGGCGGCTTCATTCTCGTGAATCTCGTCTGCTTCTAAATCAATAAGATAAAGATGATTTTTCCCGAGTTTTTGTAAGCGACACAAATCCTCGTTGCACACCGTGTGTCCTTTACGAAATGCAGCGCCTTTAAATTCTCCGGGGCGGATTTCGGTGATGTCATGGGCCAGCTTCATCCCCACGGCATCTTTTAGTTTTATGGTTTTTATCATCCTTAATCTCCTAGTTTATTGCCACAAAGTCACCAAGGCACAGAGAATTTGTTAATAATTATTTTCCTTCGTGTCTTAGTGCCTTGGTGGCGTCAAACAACTGCTGTTCTTTTTGAACGGGCGTCCAGTTCATGTTCGGCCAGGTTATTTCTTCTGCTTCCGAGAAATAGACCCCTTGAGCACACGGCTTACAAAGAATATGACCGTTTTGAAGCACTTCCCGGTTGTCTCGAACCATCTGGCCGCATCGGCTGCAAGAGACCTTTTTACGGGTGGGACCCGGCATATCATATTCGCTCATATCCACCCGAACCTTTTGAACCCGAAACAACACGCTGTCCGGCATACGCTTGTAGGCTTCAAGCTGCTGGGGATACTTTTCCGGTATTTCCGGGGCATAAACCGGCGCCAGATCCCGGGCTTCCTCTGTGGAGATTACCCGAAACGCGTTGTTGGTCTCCAAATTCACAAAAGTAGCGGCCATGATCCCATAATCCATAAATTTCAACGACCGGCGTCCCAGCTTGACACCGGTGACATAGGCCACCGCATCGCCGGTACAGCGATCCATTTCCACGTAAACGATCAGTTTTTTGATCTGTTTGTGACTGGTCGGTTCATCAAGATCGATGAGCCGGCAGCCCAGCATGGCCATACGCACACCCACCACCTGTCCCGGACACAAATGCCCGTGAGCCTCGGCGGAATTTTTTAGCAGTGTGTCAAAATCTTGCACGTTTATACCTGTCAATTGGGTTATGTTAACGTTAACATAACATATTACAAAAAAAATTGAAATCAACACCCAAAATCGGGGAAATATCGCATTTTTTATTTTCCTTTTTGGGGCCGTTGACAAATCGAGTTTGATCGAACGCCATATATTTTTTCTTATCCATCAAAATTTGTATAGAATATCGAGGAGCGGATAGTTATCCAGTCGTCGTCTGTTTGACTGGTAGGGCTTCCACTGTTGCTTCTCCAAACCAGTGGGGAGTTTTCAAACATATTTTTACCAGCATGAGCATCACCGGGACTTCAATCAGCACACCCACCACCGTGGCCAGGGCAGCGCCGGACGACAGTCCGAAGAGCATGGTTGAGGTGGCAATGGCCACTTCAAAATGATTGGAAGCACCGATCATGGCCGCCGGTGCCGCATCCACGTAGCGGAGTTTCAGCAGGCGCGCCAGACCATAACCCAGCCAAAAGATAAGCATGGTCTGAATGAAGAGCGGAACCGCAATCCACACGATGGTCAGCGGGTTGCTGATAATTACCTCACCTTTAAAGGAAAACAACAGTACCAGGGTAATGAGTAGCGCGACAATCGTAATGGGGGTAAGAACGTGCAAAAATTTTTCCTTAAACCATATGTCACCTTTTACGGAGATGATCCATTTTCGTGAAAGATAGCCCGCTACCAAGGGAAGGGCCACGTAAATGCCGATGGACAGCAGCAACGCCTGCCAGGGTACCGGCAACCGCCCCACACCCAGCAAAAATCCACCCAGAACACCATAAAGCACGAGCATGGTCAGAGAGTTGATGGCCACCATCACCAGTGTCAAACCGTCATTTCCTTTTGAGAGATAACTCCAGACCAGAACCATTGCGGTACACGGTGCAATCCCTAATAGAATGCAACCGGCCAGATAGCTTCGCCAAAGTGGCACTTGGAGCATTTTAATGCCACCGGCCATCACCACCGTACCGGCTCCGTGAGTCGCACCCATTGGAAGGTCGAGACCGAACGGCATCTTGACCAAATCTACGGCATCCGGACCGATAAAATTGTAAAACAGCGTGCCGAGAAAAAAAATGGCGATCCCGTACATTGTAAATGGCTTGATACACCAGTTAACGAACAGGGTCAAAAACACCGGTTTTCCGCTCTTGCCCGCCTTAATGACTTCACCGAAATCGATTTTTACCATGATAGGATACATCATGAAAAACAGACAGATGGCGATGGGGATGGACACCACCGGCGCTCCTTTGACATAGATGGCCAACCCATCGAGGTATTGCGCTACGCCGGGAGCGATTTTTCCGAGCAGGATGCCGGCAACAATACACAGCACCACCCATAGGGACAGGAATCGTTCGAAAATACTGGTCATTTTTCGATCATTGTTCAAAATAGCATCGTTGTTCATCAATAGTTTCCTCTTCAATAATTAAAAGTCAAAACGGAATTGACCCAGATATTCAGCAAGGTTATTTCTTCCGTCATCATCCAGTGGCGGACAGTCTTCAGGTCCTTTTGCCCCTTCGGCAACCTGGGTGGCAAAAACCATACAGGTGGGTTGTCCGCATTCTTTGCAATTGGTCTTTGGGAGCAGTTTTAGAATTTCGATGACCTTGGGCTGGGGAGCCGCTTCATACAGGGGTTCGATCTTATCCCGATTTTCCCAGGCCGAATTGATCTCGCGTTTCAACCACTCGATGATTTTGGTGGCTTCGTCTTCATCTTTAAGGGCATTAACGGCGATCTTTTTGGCGTGGACGGTGATCAGTTTGCCGTGAACCTTAAATGTTACGGATGGCGGGTCTTTGGTAAAGGTGAAACCTCCGAGCGCGGCATTCAGATAGGGGATCGCTTCACTCACATCCTGGTCCAGATGGGCAAAGCAATGAACAGCCATTGCCCCGGGCATACATTCTGAATTGAAAATTTCTAGTTTATAAGTTTCAAGCAACATGCTGCACCTCCTTGTAAGGGAAAATTATCCCTAAATCATGCCCTATTTTGAGTTCTGCACAGCACTTCCGGATCGATTGTTAATATTTCCTTTATGCGTTCTGAATCTTGGCGAATTTGCGGGATTTTGGAAAGTGACCTAAATGTCCAGGCAATGGCTTCCCGAACCTCATCCGGTGCGTCATCGCCGGCCAGGCGGTAAAATCGCCAGCGGCCCTCCTGGCGGCCTTCTACAAGGCGGGCATTGGCAAGAATCGACATGTGTTTGGAAACCGTTGACGGTGCCAGCCCTAAAAATTCAATAATCTGGCACACACACAGTTCACGGCTGTCCAATGCCAGTAACATACGAACCCGGTTTTCATCAGCCAGCGCTTTGGTGATCGTCATAAAGGTAAACATAATCGCTTTCCCCTGTCTTCAATCCGTCATTTCGCCACATGTCGAAATATAGAGGGTTTTGATGTTTCAGTCAAGGACAAATTTTGTTTATGGAATTGTTCTTCGGTTGAAACGGAAATTCATTCTGGGAAAGGCTGTTGTCTATTTCGGGTAGTTTTTAAATAGGCGCGTTGAAAAGAGAAAGATCGAGGATGAAGATAAAAAAATTGATACCCCAAAGGAGCCGGTATGGATACTGCCGAGGTACAAGGCCGGTTAAATAGTGCCTGAACGAAAACTGTCTTTTTCGCCAATATCTGCGTCAGACTCAAATTTTAATCTTCGAAATACTACCAGTATTACTGTGGTTAAAATTTTCGTCTTCCTTGATCTTAACGAAAGAGCCTGTTTTTCGTTCGGGCGCTAAATACGCGGAATTAATACGCACCGGCTATGATGTCCTCAAGAGAGAAGGAATTAGGTGAAAAGAGCCCCCACACTTTCTCCGCAGTGTATGCGCTTTATTGCCTCAGCAAACAGAGACCCCACAGACAGAATTTTTAAGTGTGCCATCTTTTTTTTACCGGGAACTTCTACCGTATTGGTCACAACGATTTCTTCGACACACAAATCCTCAAGATTTTTAACTGCCGGTCCGGACAGGACAGGATGTGTTGCCCCCACATAAATTTTTCTGACTCCGGCTTTTTCAAGCGTTTCTATCGAAGCTATTATTGTGCCGCCTGTGGAAATTTCATCATCGAAGATAATCGCATCTTTTTCTTTCACATCGCCTACGACCAATCCTTGAACCACATCGGTATCACTGATCCGTCTTTTGTCGATGATCGCCATGGAGGTGTTCATCTTTTTGGCAAAACGCCCGACTCTCTTGGCACCTCCGGCATCCGTTGCGACGACTACGGCATTTGAAATGTCTAAACGTTTTTTGAAGTAGTCGCAGATAATAGGAATTGCCGTAAGGTGATCAACCGGTACGCTGAAGAATCCGTGTACCGAATCGGCATGGAGATCCATGGTCAGTACACGGTTTGCACCTGCGGTTTTGAGAAGGTCTGCCATTAGTCTCCCGGCAATGGAAATTCTGGGAGCATCCTTTTTATCGGATCTGGCGTAGGAGTA
>PKTV01000269.1 GCA_002868985.1 Desulfobacteraceae bacterium
TCCTCACCGATTTTTCCGTTTTTCTCTAGAACGCGTTCCTTTACGATTTGATCATCTTCAAGAAGCTTTATGGCCGTCCATCGGATATTGTAAGGGATTGAATCTGCCGCATGGTTTTCGATAAAGCGTTCAATTTTTGAAATGGAATCTTCAATGTCTTTGCTGTATTTTACTTTTCGCTTTTTAGGGGTAACAGAATCCGATTCCGCCAATTCTATGGCCGCTTTTAACAGCGTCTCGATACCTTTGTTTTTGTTTCCGATGGTAAAGACCACCGGAACCGCGAGAAGTTCGGAAAGTTTTTTATCGTCGATTTTGATGCCACGGGTTTGAGCAACATCGGCCATGTTCAGGGCAAACAGGACTTTGCAGTCGATCTCTCTCAATTGCGTCGCCAAATAAAGACTGCGTTCCAGGTTGGATGCGTCGATGATATCGATGACAACATCCGGCCGTTCATCTAAAATAAAGTTCCGTGCAACGATTTCTTCGATGGAGAAGGGGGTTAAACTGTAGGTTCCGGGAAGATCGATAATTTTCAAATCATATCCGGATTTATTGATATTGCCTTCTTTTTTTTCAACAGTGACTCCCGGCCAGTTTCCAACTTTTTGACGGGTGCCGGTAATGTTGTTGAATATCGTCGTCTTGCCTGAATTCGGGTTGCCGGCAAGGGCTATTGAAAGGCGTTTTTGAATCATTATAATTTATTACTTCACATTTTCAACGGTAATTTGTGCAGCCTCTTCAACGCGGAGTGATATATGATAACCTTTGACAATCAATTCCACAGGATCTTTCAATGGTGCATATTTTTCAACCTGAATTTCTGTGCCTTTGAGAATGCCCATTTCGAGAATTCTTCTGCGCAGAGCGCCAATCCCGCCGACGCGGACGACAGTTGCGGTCTGCTTTTCTTTCATCTCACTTAACAACATAAGCCCGTCTCTTATTCAACTTCTAACCGGTTCTACCAGTATCTTTTGGGCCAAGCCGCGCCCCAAAACATACCGATTGTAGTCCACAGAAACCACCATCTGTCCTTTATTGATGTTGGTAATGATGTCGATCTTATCCCCGACCCTTAAGCCTATGGATAATAATCGCATGCGTGCGGAGGCGCCTCCGGTAAATTCTTTGATTTCCAGCCGTTCACCTTGTTTGGCATGAATCAGCGGCATGGGTTGTATATGATCTTTGAGGCATTTGGAACAGATGCCGTAGATTTCCATCTTGTGCTGAAGCATATGAAAATTATAAGCCGCAGCGATCTGAGCCTGCATATTTTCGAGTTGTTCGTCTTCGAACTCGTAAATGTTTTTACATTTTGTACAGATCATATGGTCATGATGGTGACCTAAATGTCGATGCTCGTAACGTGCCTCTCCATTGTAAAATCTATTTTTACGGGCAAATCCGAATCGACACATCAGCTTTAAAGTATCCCTGACAAAATCGTGTGTAAATGTATATCCGCTTTCATCGAGAAGCTGAACCAACTCCCTGACGGTAAGGTGGCTTTCAGTTTGAAGAAAGACGTCGAGGATCTTAAATCGATCTTCGAACGCATCAATATTTTCCTGCTTAAACAGTTTTTTAAACTGTTCCTTTTCTTGGCTATGAACGCGTTTCATGTAAATTCCTCGCGAAAAGGGTCTTTGTTAAAAGACGTTATTCCGCTTTATTAAAAATGATCTCCAACATTAATGCTTGATTAAAGTGTTGTCAATAAACCAACTATTGTCCAATTCAGAAATGGCCATTTTTGTCCTGCTCGGCGTTCTCCGCGGGTTTCCGGCTGCGGCGTACAGACGTACGCCTTCCTGTCCCGCTGTGTGGGGACCGCAAACCCTTGTGCGGCCTTGATCAGAACAAAAATTGCTCATTTCTGAATTGGACACCAACTAGTGTCGGGTCAAGCTGCCATAAATACGTAACAGCTTATCAGGAAGTTCGCGAACATCAGATATCACATTGTGATGAACGTTTCCATAAAGATCATCCAGTTTGGGATCGCCGGCAAAATGGACAGTTATGGCATGGGTAAATATATTTTTTGAACGGGCTTCAAATATGGCTTTCCGTGTATCCTCTATGGCATATTTATGCTTGTAATCAATATCATTTGGAAATCCGTCACTCAAGATAATCAACAACCGGACTTTTGAAGAGATGGTTTCAAGTTGACAGGTGGCATGACGAATGGCAGCTCCCATCCGGGTATTCCGTTGGGGTGCCATGGCATTAATGCGCTGTTTAACCCTGTTGTCCAAATTTTCCTCAAAGTCCTTGATTCTCAAGTAATCAACCCCCAACGGTCCGGTGCTGGAGAAACCTGCAATGGCAAACGCATCCCCCACCACCTGAAGTGCCTCACAAAAGAGTACAATCGCCTCTTTTTCAACGTTAAGAATGGTTACATTCGAATTATAAACCGTATTTGAGGTGGATCGAGAAAGATCGACCAGCAACAATACGGCCACGTCTCTTGTCTGTTTTATGTGCTTGATATAGAGACGGTCGGAAGGAATTTTTCCTGCTTTTTTATCCATTGCAAAATCCAAAAGTGCCCGGTAATCAAACTCATCCCCTTCCACCCATTGTCTCAATCGTATCAGCCCTTCCGGCCTTAACAGTTCAAACGCATAGCGAATATTTTGAACCAGTCCCTGGTGCTGCTTTAGGGTGCTGATATAAAAGTCATCCGAGACTTCCGGCATTGATTTGTCCAGCACCCTTGTGTGGGTTGAGAGATAATCGTTCAAGTTGCAGTCCCATTCTTTGTACCAAAAAACAGGCCCGTTATCATCACTGATCAATGGTGTTAGGGCTCTCTCGTTCAGAAATTGAGAAAGATCCAGCCATGACAGATCAATGGATATTTCACGTTTCGGCACGTTTTGGTCTTTAGTGTTTTGGTTGTTAAACAGGATCGATTTAATATCCTCATTGGAAATAATACCCTTATTTTCGATCAATTTTCGACGAATATCCGACTTGTAAACCTTATATCCCTTGTTTGCCAGTTGAGCATTCAATTTCGCTGCCATCTGCTCAAAGTTGAGATGGGACATAAAAAAAAGATCGGGTCGTAATCTCCATCCAAATGGCGTTGGAATGGGATTGTAATTTTCTTCCAAATTTTCGTGTTGTTCGGACGTATTTAAAAGCATATCAACACATGGCAAGGCGATGGTCACCAGTTCGGCACAGGTTTCTACCGAAGGGTCCACAGCTATTGCCGTTTTAAATTGTTTGTCCATCTGTTTTATAAAAGCCGCTGTCTTCTTATCGAGATCGACGTATTTATGAATGGTAATATTTAGAGCGATCTTGAGATACAAAAGAAAAACATCATCCCGATGCTCTTTCTGTTTGATCATATTCAGGGCCTCTTGTTGAAGCACAGGCAGGGTTTGCCGGATAAGCCCCGGATACCGTCTGTTGAGCAAAAATCGTATGCGGCCGTGCTCGAAAGTGGTAAATAGGTCGTCTGCCAACTCCGGGACCGGAAATGACAAGAAAAAACGCTTCAGATCGGAAACATGTTCATTGTTTAAAATGGGATTAAATTCGCAACGTCGATCCTTAACACCTTCAGATTTTAGGCATTTTTCTGTTGCTTTTTCCAGGTCAAAGTCAAAGGTACTGAATTCATAGAGCCCGGCCTCGAGTCGCGCAAGGCACTTATATAGTTTTTTGTTTTCGTCTTTTGTAGAAAACTTACTGATTTCATCGGGCAGATAAATAAATTTTCCATCTGAACAGACGAAGGTTTCTTGGCCATAGGCCTTGCATATTGGACCCGGCAGATTAGACAGTGATTTTACGGATATTGACAGGCTGGTTCGTGCCTGCAGATAGTTGTTTAGCTGTTGTCGAACTTCGGAAAGCGGAACTGTTACCTGCATGTTCGAATAAGTGTCGATGCTGAGTTTCGATTCCAGGGATAAAAATTTTGCTGCCAGTTTAAACTTTTGATTTAATTTGTTTAATGTTAGAAAAACAAAATCGTCGAGAGCCTCTTGGGAAAGCAGATACAATCCTTTTTTCATTCCAAGCAAAAAGGGATCGAACAGGCGATGGTCGGCCTTAATCACCCGATGAAGCTGTTTGATTTGCCAGGCCCGCCTTGATACAGAAAAAGATCGTATGGCACGGGGGATATTATATGCAAAATTTTGGCACTGAACATAGGACATTTCCCTTAAAAACGTGTCGCCCAGAAGATCAATATAGGCATATGCGGAGTCAAGGTCCTTTTCGTTTAATAATGTCGACAGTTCGTCAAGTGGATCTTTCAGGGTGTAGGTTCCCTTGCTTTGCATAATCATAAAAGTTTTCAGGAAACGCTTTAAAAATTTGGAATCACCCTGTTTTAATATCGGTACAAGATGTTCGGCCATAATGCGTCCCAATGTGGGTCCTTTGTGACCGAAGCGACGGATAAGTTCCCGATAGCGATAAAAATTTTCCGAGCTCGCTTCTCCAATAAGATCCGCATAACCTTTGGCCACAGACTGACCGAAGGATATCTCCATAGACAACGCCCAAAGGGTTTCTTCCACCAAAATGGCAACATCTTCTTTGGACACGGAAACGGCTTTATGGTCCAACGATGTTTTCACCGCTTGGAACAATTCCGGGTCAGCCAAATGAAGCTGTGTAAGGGTGTCTATTGTTTTCATGGTTTGTTAAGTTTGACGGCTTCGTAAAAAATTCAACTTCTGCGTTGCGCTACATTCCTTGTCACTGCGGCGTACGATAAGTATGCCTCATTCCTAAAAATTTGTGCGCCTTTTTATCCCGCTGGTTTTATGCGGGGGAATTTGAAGCTTTTTACTTTGCCGTCGAATTTTGAGTTTTAAGAATAAAAAAGAACAAAATGATGAATAACACGCTACAATAGTCTTTTTTGAAGCGGTTGTAAATAACCGAAACATTTCCAAGGCAATAGCGCGTTTGTTTCAAGACGAACCCACTCCGCCAGAATCGTTACACGGTAAAGCAAACCCCGTGAACACGTACAATACCTAATGACACTCAAACAAAGATTCAGTCGGTCTTTATGACTTTAAGATGATAAACTTATATAATACCATGTTAAATTTTCTTGAAGTTTTTTAATTATAACGGTAATAAAAAATTGTGGCCATTTGATGAATCCCGATTTTCTTCATGCTGGCTTATTGGGCCGAGCGACAAAGCATAACGCCTTCATCAGCAAAGGAAGATTTAACCCCATGGGCAAATATCAAAACATCCTTCTTGTTTATCCCAAAGTCCCGAGCAATACGTACTGGAGTTTTAAGTGTGCACTGAAATTTATTCGAAAAAAAAGTGCCATGCCACCTTTAGGGCTTCTGACCATCGCCGCCCTTTTCCCGGATATGTATCACCTGAAACTGATTGACTTGAATGTTGCGCCTTTAAACGACAGCGATATTCAATGGGCGGATGCGGTCTTCATTTCCGCCATGATTGTTCAACAAGATTCCATGAAAGAGGTGATTCGACGTTGCAGATGGTTTGGCAAAATCATTGTTGCAGGAGGCCCCTTTCCGACGTCAAATCATAGGGACATCACCGACGTCGACCATTTTCTCTTGGGAGAAGTTGATCAAACCTTGTCGGATTTTTTACAGGATCTGGAAAAGGGCATCGCAAAACCTATTTATCCGAAACCGTCTTATCCGGATATCTCCAATTTGCCGGTCCCGCGGTTCGATCTTTTAGATATTAACGCATACGGTTCCATGGCCATTCAGTATTCCAGAGGCTGTCCCTTTCACTGTGAGTTCTGTGATATCTGGACCATCTATGGCAACAAGCCACGCTTAAAATCTGTTGATACGCTTTTGAGAGAATTGGATGCCCTTTATGAACTGAAGTGGCTGGGGCCGGTGTTTCTTGTTGATGACAACTTCATCGGCAACAAGAAACGGGTTAAGACCGAACTTTTGCCGGCGCTAAAAGCATGGCAACTCGAGCATGGTTACCCGTACCATTTTTTTACCGAAGCCAGTATTAACATGGGCGACGATGAGGTGTTGCTGACGGCCATGCGGGAGGCTGGATTCAACCAGGTTTTTATCGGGATTGAAACCCCTGACCCCAAGGGACTTGAAGAAACCGGTAAGATACAAAATCTAAAAGCGAACATGGAACAATCCATTCGAACGATTCAACGACACGGAATGGAAGTCATGGCAGGATTTATCATCGGGTTTGACAGTGATAAAGAGGATATTTTCGACCGGCAAATCACCTTTATTCAACAAAATGCCATTCCCAAAGCAATGATCGGCTTCTTAAATGCCCTTCCCGGGACCCGTCTTTATCATCGGTTGATGATAGAAGGCAGAATATTAAAGGCGTCTCTCGGCAACAACACCCACTGCATGACCACTAACTTTAAAACCATCATGGACCCGAACCGGTTAAAAGAAGGATATAAAAGAATTCTGACCTGTATTTATGATTTCGATCTGAAAAACTATTTTGAACGTTGCAGCCATTTTTTGGATAATATAGAGTATGCTGGATATTTTCAGAGAAAAATTCACGGTGAAGACCTTAAAATTTTTTTCAGATCCATTTGCGGGCAGCTTTTGACGCCATACGGTTTTCAATATCTCAAATTTGTCCTTCGGAGCATGATCAAACACCCCAACATTTTTGGCGAAGCCATCTCTTTGTGCATTTCCGGACATCATTTTCACGCCATTACACAACATACTTTGAAAACCGAAAAAATCGCGTCGATTCTTGATGAGAAATACCATCATTTTTGTGATTTGGTAAATCAGTACTCCGATGCCATGATGAACAATTCAAAAGAGAACTATCAATGTTGGGTTAAGCTTTTGAAAGAAAAAATCAATATACTCAGGCAGATGCGATACAGCATCAACAAAATCCATACCGACCACCGTTATGAACTCAGTCAAAAATACATTGAACTCTCACGGAAAATGCGGGAAAAACTGACGAATTTCGAAGCGATGGTTCTGGGAACCGCCTCTCCATCCCAGAAGTAGCCGAATGCCGGAATTTATCGGATTTTCTTTGCATAGGATTCTCTTTTTCTCACCTTCCATTACGCCCCTTTCATAATTTGCGGATCAAAAACTTTCCTCTACAAGCCATCTCAAAAATGCAGATTACGTTCAAGGACAAGGCGCGAGACGCCGTGGGCGTCATGTGTAACAGATGAAAAAGCGGAGCATACATGTGAGTATGTAAGCATTTTGAAAAGGCTGGCGACACACCTTTAGGAATATAATTCAACGGGGAGTCCCGTCATACGGGGCAACACCGTAATGGGGCGTTAGATGTATTTTTTGAGATGGCTTGTCATCCCAGGTGTAATTTCCTTTGTTTTTAGGTAATATTGTTGACCTTTGCTAGGGTTCAATATTAGTTTGTGCA
>PKTV01000124.1 GCA_002868985.1 Desulfobacteraceae bacterium
AACTGATCTTCACTAACGACCGGAACTTCGCTTAAAGCCTCCAAATAGGCGTCTAAATCATAACCATACATTTTGGCTTGCTTTTTAAATCGCTCAATATTCGGCGCTTCAAACAAGATCTGCCCGACAGTTAGATTTGCTATGTATTTCCCCTTGATAACGATTGGTGTTGCTCCATGCACCAACCCATTTTTACATGGTTTTATGTTTAATTCTTGCAGTTCTTTCAATTGCTTCGTCAAATAAATACTGCTATCTTTACAATGTATTGCCGATTCGGGAAAAGCTCGATGAAATTTTGTGCAGATATCCCTCCAGCCTGTAGCTATCAGAATTTCTTGTGACGGGTGCTCAAGAAATCCCGCAGCAAATCCTGTGGCTATGGAAAATTTTTCAAGAATTTTACGTAGACTTTCGATGTCAATCAAATCCTTGATAGAATATTTACCATCAACCAAATGGGGATTTTCCAGCTCTGTATTGGAGAGATCTATTTGCTCTGCATTTGGCTTGAGTGCCCTTTCCACCCGCATGCGTTCTAACGCATCTTGCTCAAATTCCTTAACCCTGCGCTCCAATTCTTCATAGGTTGGTTTTTTAGTCATTGAAAAATCCTCCGCGATCAATCGGAAATGATGATAGAAAAAAACACCCTATATAAGTCGTCACAAGAATAGTAAAAAACCAAGATTCATTGCCGACATCTTCAATTTTCGAAAAGTGACGGTTCATCCGAAATCATAAAAAGTACAGATCACTGGTACTCTTACCAGTATCGACACCATTCACAATAATATTTGATTTACAGATATCATATTTTTCTGGTGTCAGGTCAAGTAAATCCAATTTTTGACAATTGTCAAATCATCTCCGTCCACCGAAAGAGTAGTGAAAAAATCATTCGTCTTTTCCTTTGAACCTTTATCTCTGATCCTTGATCCTTCCTTGTATTTATTACACCCATTTTCCATCATAAATTTAAGTCTTACTTATCTATGAATATGTTTGTATCTAATTGCAGCCAATTCGGATACTTCCCATTCCATTTCTTATTCCAGCGAATATCTATTCACTTCTATTATTCAAACTGACACTGACGATCATCCAAGTGTCGATCAGAAGTTACACATACTTAGTGCACAGAGAAATGTGCACTTCAAGATACTTAAAAAATAAAATTTAAGAAGTTTTTTCAACATCTGTCTACCGCGTATATGGTTCTCTTGCTGAATTAGCCTCAGAAATTAGCAACCAGATTGATCAGACAAAGACGCCGATTCAATTGAAACCTATTGTAAAAGAAGCGCTTAAGCTGATCAGGGCCTTTATACCATCTACCATTGACATTAATACTGCAGCCATTATAAATAATCAGAACATGAAAGGAAGGTTAAATGTTATCAGGAATAAAAATTTATAAAGTTAATGATTTTATTCGTAAAACGGAGACCGGAAATATCGATCTCGAACGATCAAAAAAGATTGTCAGAGAGCTTGCTACGGCTACCGGATTGCATACTGACCACAATATTCTGATGGATCTGAGAGAAACTAGCGTCTCTGCTGCAAGTATAGAAGATATAATGAAAATCGCTCTTGAGTTTGGCACCTATATTTCCTCTTTCAAAAATAAAATTGCCAACATTATACCTGATGATCCAAAACGAATGATAATTGCCAATCGTTTTAAGGCGTGTATGGATATTCAGGGATTTGAATACGAAATTTTTACCGATTATGAAAGTGCAATTGAGTGGCTGTCGAAGACAGAAGATTTAGATAATACAATCAGTTAGCCCCTGGGAGGACAACAAGATAAGGGCGTTGGGGATAAAGATCCCGGCGTCATATCAAATAGGACTTTGTTTTGTAATTCAGGACGCAATTTTGACAATTTTATTAACAGTCTTTTTCTGATAGTTAACGCATAATCGACCGATATGCTTGATGGCCCTTTCAACCTGCTCGTTCCAAATTCCTGCATTTAAACGCATACAGTTTGAATATTTATCTTTCATCGCAAAAAGACTGCCGGGAGCAAAAAGAATATTTTCTTTAACAGCCTCTTGATAGATGACATCCGTATCGATGGATTCCGGAAGTTCTGCCCAAAGTAAAAATCCACCACTTGGATTCGTTACTTTTGTTCCTTTGGGAAAATATTTCAGTATGCACGCGCGCAAACCAGAAACCTGTTTTTTAAGATCTTTTCTCAGTTTCCGCAAGTGACGTTCATAACCGCCTTCCTTCAAATACCTGGCAACAACAATTTGATTTATGGATGCTGTTGAAATATTTAATAAGGTTTTCATTTTGATAACCTGGTCATAGTATTTGCCAGGAACAATCCACCCAACTCTTAATCCGGGAGCCAGCGTCTTAGAAAAAGAGGAACACAGTATCACATTCCCCTCAGCGTCAAATGATTTACATGTCTCATCACGTGTTTCAAAACACAAATCACCATAAATATCATCTTCAATTAAAGAAATATTATTTTCCGTTAATAGCTCAACCAATTTCTTTTTCTTCCAAATGGGCATAGAAAAGCCAAGGGGATTGTTAACATTGGGAATTGAGAACATGGCTTTAATAGGATAATTTTCTATTACAAAACCCAGGGTATCTAAATTAACACCTTCAATCTGTGAACTCGGCAGTTCGATAATCTTTAGATTCAACTGCTCCAAAAGTTGAAGGAGATTAAAATACATGGGACTTTCAAAAACAACTGAATCGCCAGGTTTGCAAAGAACCATCAATGCGAGGAAAACGGCTTCATGGCACCCATTGGTGATAATAATTTCATCCGGAGATAAATCCAAACCAGATGAAAGCCCTAATCGCGCAATTTGCTCTCTTAGCTGTGAGTAGCCAGGAGACATTATGTAATTATATGATTCTTTTTCCTGATATCGTATCACTTCCTGGAAGTAACGTCCCATTTTTTGAGTCGGCCAAAATTCAGGGTTTAACGTCGCAATACCCAGACTGACTTCCGGCGTACACTGCCCCATGTTTTGAAAAGCGCCGTATATGTGACAAAGACTGACTTCCTGGGGATCCAATCGACTGGGATCGATTTCCTCCTTTGCTGGCGTATCGGAAGACTGCTTTTGAACGTAAAAACCCGATTGGGGCATGGCAAAAATATAGTTTTGACGCTCTAATTTCCAATACGCTTCTTTCACCGTATTTATACTGACATTCAGCTCCCGGCTTAACTGCCGTATGGAAGGAATTTTCTCACCCGCTTTTAATACGCCGTTGTTAATAAGGTTCAGTATTCGTTCAGCCACCTGACCATATCGAGTTGGTTTCATAAACATCTCCCGGTGCAAGATTTAGATAATATCTTATATTTTAAGTATTAATTAAAGATACACATATTTAAAAATAAAGGGGTACAGTTTCTTCTAAAAACATATTGTGCCGTAAAAAAACTGTGCGATTACCCCTGTTTCCTTACAGTTTTATTAATTATACTTAAATTGAGCGATTGTCGAGGCTTGCCTGCCTCACCGCGTGCGGGATCTTTCGACTGGCGAGATCGCCGGTCGAAAGATCCCGCACGTTGGGAAGATTCAAGTTTCAAACATTAAAATAGGGTTTAATATGAAACTAACTTATTTATTTAAAGACATTGAAAAAGCAACGATTAAGTTATCAGAAAATCAACTGTTCTCTGTCAGAGGAAAAAATATTCAGATTAATTGTTTACATGGGGCACTTTGGGTAACCTGGCCCAAAAGGGGGGAAAAAATATTAAAAAGCGGTCAAACCTTTTGTGTTTCATCTAAAGGAAAGGTTTGCATAGTAGCTCTTTCCAATGCATCTTTTCAAATGAGCAAAAATAGATGGTATGCCAATGCAAAAACCCATCAAAAATCAGATGTAAGAAACGGGGATACAGATATTCTTCCGTCTCCTTTTGAAACCCATGGTTTTTTTGACCGAACAGAAAAGACATAGAAAAGATTTAAGTCTCAAGCCCGGCACCTATTCGTGCCGGGCTTTTATCATGAAAGACTTACGAGTGGATTACATCATCTGTCGTTACTTACTAAGTCGAAAAAGCTGATCTTGATTACCTGTTCTCCGGAATTTTGGTCGACAGGGCGCCCACCATATTTTTCATGTCTGTCGGATCTCCGTTGGGATGAAGCACAACCATAAGCACAGACCACTTGCCGAACGGTGATTCGGAAAGGTGCGTTTCATATATCCCATTTCCATCGGCATCCGTTTTAAACATATACGGCGGGCTGCCTGCTCCTATCTCATGTTTTTTAGGTTTCATATTTACAAACCAGACCGTATAAACTTTGTCGGGTTGAAGGCCTTTGGCCTTTATGCTCAAGCCGTCCTCACTAAAAAAGGCTGTTCCACTTGCGTTTGGATGAGTCTTGGCAGTCATTAAAGGCAGATTCACTGTTGCCAAAGAAAGGGTACCGAAAGTCAGGATACCAAAGACCACCGCCAGTATTATTATATTTTTGGTATTCATAGTTTTTCTCCTTCTTTATTAATATTTTAAAACTCCAATTGAACGAAAATGAACAATGGGGTATTATTTGGAGGTTATGGATTACTGAAACCGACAACATCCGACAAGGAACTGGTAACCCCTGATCGAAGTACGATTCGATATCAGTTGCATTATAGTCGTCTCAAACATGAAGACCTTACATAAATCTCGTCTCTTAGATCGAGGATTCGAAGATGCTTGTTTTTTTCTGGCTTGCGATAATTTCTCTTTTTTTGACGGTTGTTTGTACACTCGAAGCTACCTTGGGAATGCGAAAAATGATCGCCCTCGATAATGTTCCGCCCCTGCAACAGGAAAATGTTCCGGAAGTCTCTGTCATCATCCCGGCATGCAATGAGGCGGCAACCATTGAACCGGCTTTGAAATCCATACTGGCAATGGATTATGCCGATCTGGAAGTCATTGCTGTCAACGATCGCTCTATAGATCGGACCGGCGCCATTCTCGAGCAAATTCAAAAACAATATCCCGACTTACAGATCTATGACATCTCCGAGCTTCCTGAAGGCTGGATAGGAAAGAATCATGCCCTGCAGTATGGTGCCGAACGGGCCCGAGGAGAATATCTTCTTTTTACCGATGCCGATATCATCATGGAGAAGTCTTCTCTTGCCAGAGCCATTCACCATATGCTTGAAAATAAACTGGACCACATGAGCATGTTTTTCAAAAGCATCGCCCCTGGCGGACTATTGAATGCACTTATTCTGGACGCCGGTGGCGGACTCATGCTGTTGCTCAAACCATGGAAGGCAAAAGATCCAAAAAGCAAGCGATATATGGGAGTCGGTGCGTTCAATCTCATCAAGTCCGATGTCTACAAAGCAATAGACGGCCACAGAACCATTGCCATGCATCCAATCGATGATGTGATGCTTGGAAAGGTGATTAAACACAGCGGTTTTTTACAGGATTGCCTTCTTGGTCACAACTTTATACAGGTTGAATGGTACGTTACTGTGCGTGAGTTTATTAGCGGTTTAATGAAGAATACTTTTGCATTTTATAACTACAAGATGACCCATGTGTTGTTTGGTGTCCTTGTTGTTGTGATCATTAATATTCTGCCGGTTTTGGCATTCTTTTTTACTTCCGGAATTACCCGTGGTCTTTTCGGGGCAGCGGTCATGGTTCGCGTTTTATCTTTTGCCAGGGGATTTTCAATGACAGGCATCAACCCATGGTATTCGGTCTGGGCGCTTGTCACTTCTTACGTCTACATATACATCGCATTAAAAGCAGCCATAACCACGACAATAAACAGAGGAATTATTTGGCGGGGAACATATTATTCCCTTGATGAATTAAAGGCGAATCTTAAAAAGGCAAGGATGTAGAAAAATAAAACCTAAACTGAGCGTTTCAAATAGTGTCAGTAATATAAAAAATTAATAATTATAGATAAATATACATTGCCAAATTCGCTAATAGTTCTCATCCAATAGGTGAATGTATTTATGCATAAAATTGACACCATTTGAAACCCTTCGGGATTGCCGATTTTGTCGAATCTGCTGTGTTGCAGGGCGCTTGCGGTAGCCGACTACAGTGGCGCCCCCTGCGCCTTGCAGCTCCGGCAAACTCTACAATCGCTCATTTTAGGTAAAAAATAGCGTTCAGAGGTTCTGAGTTCACCGTTTCAGGCTATATTCCTGATCCATCGAGGATCCCGCATTGCGGGGAAGAGCATGACTTTCGATGCCTCGATAAACCTGGCCGGAGCTACAGTTGTCGAAATTGTTGCCGGAGTGCAAAATCTCCGATGACAAGTGCCGCCATACATTCGACGATGGGAACAGCCCGCGGGACCACACAGGGATCGTGGCGCCCTTTGGCTTCTAACACCGTTTTTCTGCCTTCGAAATCCACTGTTGTCTGCGGCAGACTGATTGTAGCCGGGGGTTTAAATGCTGTCCGGAAGACAATCGGTTCGCCGTTGGTAATGCCCCCTTGAACACCGCCACTGAAATTTGTCGTTGTACCCAGCCTGCCCTCCTTTAAAACAAAGGGATCATTATGCTGTGATCCGAACATGCGAGTACCGGCAAAGCCGGAACCGATTTCGAAACCCTTGGTTGAGGGTATGGAAAGCATTGCCTGGGCGAGTTTGGCTTCCACTTTATCAAATACCGGCTCACCCCAACCGGGCGGCACATTCCGGCAGACACATGTAATTATTCCACCAACAGAGTCGTCTCTTTCCTTTACGTTATCAATGAGCTGAACCATTTTATACGCCGCAGGCCCGTCAGGACAGCGAACGATGGTTTGATCAACATCTTCTCTAGAAATTACGCCCTCATCAACATGGGACGCCTCAACTTCTCCGACAGCATGCACCCATGCAACGATTTCTATCCCGAATATTTCATATAAAAATTTATCGGCAATGGCACCTGCCGCAACACGACCGACAGTCTCACGGGCACTGGATCTGCCGCCGCCGCTGGCTGACCGGATGCCGTATTTCGTCTGATAGGTGTAATCCGCATGGGACGGCCGCGGAATCGATTGCATGGTTTTATAGTCGTCCGGTCGCTGATCTTTGTTGGCGACATACAGACCAATGGGCACGCCCAGGGTTTTACCCCTTTCAATACCGGATAAGATCGTCACGAGATCGGCTTCTTCCCGCTTTGTCGTCAATTTGCTCTGTCCGGGACGTCGACGGGTAAGCTGTTTCTGGATATCTTTTTCGGAAAGATTTATTTTGGCAGGACAACCGTCAAGAATCGCCCCCACCCCTTTGCCGTGGGATTCACCAAACGTCGTCACTTTTAAAAGGGTTCCGAAAGTACTGGACATAGTTACAACATCCTTTCACCTCAGATTAGGTTACAATAAATGATGACAAACAA
>PKTV01000054.1 GCA_002868985.1 Desulfobacteraceae bacterium
AATAATGCACATCCACATAAGTCAATGAATTGAAAATTTGTAATAATTCTATATTTTTAAACAAACCCCTTTCAAATTCTTTATATACTTAGATTGACATTTTCTTTTTCGCGATGTAAAAAAAACCGGTTTTGTTCACGCTCAATTGAAGTTGGATAAAAGGCTGCTCTATGAATGAAGAGTTGACAGAGGAAGAAAAAGAGGCCTTAAAGTATATAGCCTTAAAACTTGAAGCCTTTGAAAAACATAGAGGAAATCTAATCCCCATCCTTCAGATGGTCCAGAACAACCTGTCCTATCTCCCTTCTGAAGCCTTACAAATCGTGGCACAGCACCTCGAAATACTCGAAAGCGAAGTTTACGGAGTCGAAACGTTTTATAACAAGTTCCGATTTCATCCACCCGGCAAGCACCCGATTAAAGTTTGCCTGGGTACTGCATGCCACGTCAGAGCGGGTGATATCATCCTTGAAAATTTTGAACGTAAACTTGAAATTCCCGAAGGCCAAACCACACCGGACAGGGAATTCAGCATAGAGAGGGTAGCCTGTGTCGGTTGCTGTGCTCTGGCGCCTGTGGCCATTATCGATGAAACCGTACACGGACATATGGCGCCCAGCAAGGTCGAAGGGCTTATTTTGCGGATTAAATTACAAGAAGAGATCGAAGAAAGAGAAAAGAAAAAAAATGAGCCCGGACAATCATAAAAACATCGATATAAAATTCAACGCCATCCGTAAAGAGTCACAGAAACGCCGGGATGCATTCCGGGATGCCCCGGTCCCAAAAATCCACATCGGCATGGCCACCTGCGGCATTGCTTCCGGTGCCCTTGAAACCCAAAAAGCGTTTGAAGAAGCCCTGGTTGAAAACAATATTGACGCCCAGATCCATACTGTCGGATGCTGCGGCCATTGCTACGCAGAGCCGGTGGTTATTATCGATCATCCTGATTCCGGATTTCCACCGATATTTTATCACGAGGTTACTCCGGGAAAAGCCAAAATGCTCGTAAAACTCTTTTTGGGAGGCGGCGATCCGCGGTTCGAACACGTTTACGGGGCCACCGAGGAAAACGACTTGATTCCTTCAGTGGCCGACTTTTCCAGATTTAACCAGGAAACACGGATCGTTATGGAAAAATGCGGACAAATTGATCCCGAAGATATATATGACTACATTGATGCGGGCGGATATTCAACCCTGGTAAAGGCGTTAAAACTCGATCCTGAAGAAGTGATCAAAGAAGTGGAGCATTCCGGTTTAAGAGGTAGAGGCGGCGCCGGATTTCCCGCCGGAAGAAAATGGAAACTGGCAAGAAGTGTCGAAGACCCGGAAAAGATTGTGATCTGCAATGCGGATGAAGGAGACCCCGGCGCATACATGGACAGAACCATCCTGGAGAGCAACCCGCATCAGGTGTTGGAAGGCATGGCCATCTGTGCCTATGCCGTCGGGGCTCAAAAAGCCATGGTATATGTCAGGTCGGAATATCCATTGGCTGTCAAACTCGTCACAGATGCCATCGAACAGGCTGAAAAACTGGGACTTTTGGGAAAAGGAATTTTGGACAGCACCTTTGATTTAAAAATTGATGTGTTTCAAGGATCCGGGGCCTTTGTTTGCGGTGAAGAAACAGCACTGATTCGGTCCATTGAAGGGTATCGCGGCATGCCCCGGCATCGGCCGCCGTATCCGGTTCAAAAAGGTCTGTGGAACAAGCCGACGGTGATCAATAATGTAAAAACCCTGGCGTCTGTTCCTCCCATACTTGATCACGGCGCCACCTGGTACAGAGGTATCGGTACGCAAAACAGCCCCGGAACCGCGATTTTTTCCATCGTGGGAAATGTTGTTCATGCGGGTCTGGTGGAAATTCCCATGGGGGTGTCGCTGCGAACCCTGATATTTGATATATGCGGTGGTATTCCGAACAACAAGAAATTCAAAGCGGTTCAGATCGGCGGGCCTTCCGGTGGATGCCTTAACGAAGATTTTCTGGATACGCCGATTGATTTTGATTCTCTTACAGAAGCCGGTGCAATGATGGGGTCCGGCGGTATGGTGGTCATGGATGAAGACACCTGCATGGTGGAAGTCTCCCGGTATTTCCTCGATTTTACCCAGAAGGAATCTTGTGGTAAGTGCACATTTTGCAGAATCGGAACCTATCATCTGCTTAAAATACTCGAGCGATTGACCAAAGGAGAAGGATTGGAGGGTGATCTGGAATTGCTGGAAACGTTGAGTCAGGATATAAAAGCCGGGTCACTTTGCGGCCTGGGTAAAACCGCTCCGAATCCCGTGCTCACTTCCCTTAAATATTTCAGGGACGAATATGAGGCCCATATCAAAGAAAAACGCTGCCCTGCCTTGATGTGCCGACCGCTGACCGCTTTTTATTTCGATCTGGAGCTCTGTGCACGCGGCTGTGATGCTTGTGCCACCTGCTGTCCGGTTGACGCGGTGTTTACCACCAGCAATCGAAAGAAAGGGGTTGACCAGGACCTTTGCGTAAAGTGTGGTGAGTGCCTGGTCGCCTGTCCTCCGGAGTATGATGCGGTTCGGAAAGTATCTCCCCCGGATTTGGTTCCTTTCATCGAAAAGCCGCCGGAAAAAGAAAAAAAGGACGTTAAATGATCTTAAAACTCCGGGTGGACAACCAAGAGATTGAAACAAAAGAAGGAAAGACGTTGCTTCAGGCATGCCTTGACAACCAGATTTACATCCCAAACCTGTGTTACCTGGAAAATGTAAAGAGTCCTTCGGCTTCTTGTAGAATGTGCTTTGTTGAAATTGAGGGTATACCACAACCGGTCCCATCATGTACCGTTCAAGTCATAGATGATATGGTTGTTAAAACCGATACGTCTGAGGTCAGACAACTGCAACGGACCGCCCTTCGCCTTCTTTTGTCGGTTCACGACGTGGATTGCAAGAATTGTCACGCCAATAAAAAATGCGAACTTCAGAATATTGCCAAATTCCTAAAAGTCAGCTTAAAGCCAAAGCGCCTGGAGCGATATCTTAAAGAGACACAGATCGACGAAACCCATCCTTTCTTAACCCACTATCCGAACCGATGCGTTTTGTGTGGAAAATGTGTGCATACTTGCAGGGAAAAACATGGCCAATCTGTTTTAACCTTTGCTAAAAGAGGGTTTGACACGGTCATCAGCACGTATAGTGCAACAGATGCGTCATCGCTTGCTTGTGGAGACTGTGATTCTTGTGTCAAAGCTTGTCCGGTGGGTGCTCTTGCGGTGAAAGAATCCAGTCAATAAATCATTCACCGCAGAGCCGCAAAGATCGCGGAGTTAAATATTATTTCTTTTGCCGTTGAGAGGACAGCAAAAGAAAAAAATCAATCGCTACGCGATATTCTTGGGTTCTAAATGCCCGCAGGGCATGCTTCTTATTGTTTTCCGTCCTCTCAACGGAAAACAATAAAATAAATAACCTCTGTGTTCTCTGCGGCTCTAATGAGCAAAGCGAATGGGCGGTGAACATAGCTCTTTCATTCAGCTGTAAAAAAATTTGGGACCTTAAGCTTAGCAGAAGCTTTAATGGATTTTAGGATTGGCCGATAACTCTGATAATTTTGGGTCGGTATTCATCCTTTTGGGCCATTTTATTCCCTTTGGACCGTACAAAAAGAATGGTAAGCCCGAAAAACGAAAACCCAAAAATCGCAGGCAAAAAGGATGGGTCAAAATTAAAATTAGGCGCCAGCTGCTGACCGACAAGCGCGCCGATAATCATGGCGATAATCGGAAACACGTAAAGCAAAAAAGTGGCTTTTAATAACGGAGATGTGTCAAAACTCAGCACCACCTTTTGCCCCACCTGTGCCCCTGCGTGATTAATCGCTTCCACCTCCATTTCCTTACCACCGCCCACGCTGTGACAGGTGCTTCTGGCAGCACATGCCTTGCAGGCTTCGGTTTTCGTCGTTTTTACCCATGCGGTGGTTGTGGATTCGATTTTTGTTACAACACCTTGTTCAGTGGCCATGATGTTTCCTTTCTCAGGATTTAATGCTTTCTACGTCACAACATAACTCATGTTTAAAAAAAGTCACTATCCCAAGATGAAATTGGGCATAGACAATATTCTTGCTCAAGTTTCGCACACTCAATTTTCAGCAACGTCAATAAAGTGCAGCAGGCCGGCAAAGGCTTTTTATCTATTTAGAGTGTAAAACTCTGGTTAGCTAGTGTCCATCCATAAATGAGCAATTTTTGTTCTGATCAAGGCCGCACAAGGGTTTGCGGTGAGGCGTACGTCTGTACGCCGCAGCCGGAAGGCCGCGGAGAACGCCGATCAGGACAAAAAGGGCCATTTATGGATGGACACTATTAATATTCTTTCGGCATTTGATTCAACTGATCCAGCGTAAAAACCGGTCCGTCTTTGCAAACAAACTCTTTCCCGATGTTACATCGACCGCAAATTCCGATACCGCACTTCATGCGCATTTCAAGGGACATGATGATATGATCATGGGCATAGTCGAGTTTGTCTAAAACCGGTTGGGTAAACTTGATCATGATGGGAGGTCCGCAGACAATGGCATAGGTGTCTGCGTTTCCGGGTGGGGCTTTCTGATCGGTAATGGTCGGCACAAAACCGACATTATACTTCCAGCTTGGATCATCAGTGGCGTCCACCGTAATATGCATGTGAATATCATCCCTTTTTTCCCATTCCGCCAGTTCGTCCCTGTATAGAAGCATTCCGGGCGTGCGTGCGCCGTATATCACGTGAATGTCTCCAAATTTTGAGCGATTGGCCGGATCCAGCATGTATATAATGGATGATCGAAGGGTGGTAAAGGCAAAACCGCCGCCGATGATGACAACATTTTTTCCTTCCATGATATCCCATGGATACCAGTTACCCAAAGGGCCCCGAACCCCCATAATATCTCCGGATTTCATGTTGTGAAGATGCGTTGTCACCAGCCCCACTTTGTTGATGGTAAACATTAAAAACCCTTTTTCCGTTGGAGAGGAAGCGATGCCGATGGGGATTTCTCCTTTTCCGGCAATGGAAAGTTCGGCAAACTGGCCGGCATTGTAATTGAATCTCTTTTCGTCATCCGGGTTTAAAAACACCAGTTTGAATGTTTTAAGATTTTTATCTTCGGTTTCGGTGATGATCTCTTCGATCCGAACCGGATACGGCAAATACGGATTTTGCACGTCTGCTTCTCCTTTTTACCGATTTATCGGGGAAACAAAAATATTTGCCACCAAGGCACAAAGACACGAAAGATTTTATTTTGTTATTCGTTCTTAGTGTCTTGGTGTCTTTGTGGCGAGAAAAAAAAGTTCTGCCACTAAAAGCACAAAATTTACAATTAAGCGACTAAAGTTCAAAACTGTTCATCAAATCGCAAACCCTTCTGATGTCGATATTCACCGGGCAAAAACGAACGCATCGACCGCAGCCCACACATTGAATGCCATTGTCATACTTGTCCACGTAATATTTCAGCTTGTGCATAAATCGCTGGCGGACTCTCTGGGTCTTTGTATCCCTGGGGTTATGGCCGGAGCCGTGAAAGGTAAAGAGCGGATACATACAGCTGTCCCAGTTGCGCATGCGGATGCCGGAAAGTCCATGGGTTTCATCCTGAATATCGAAACACCAGCATGTTGGACAAACATAGGTGCAGGTCCCGCAGTTGATGCAGGCAAATGCCACATCTTCCCAAAAAGACGCTTCAAAAAGGTCTGTGGTGCTTTTATCTTTCAATTGATCCGTGGACACCCGTGAGGTTATCTTTACCTCTGTTGCTTCTTTCATGTTTTCAATTCGATCATTTGAAGCCGTATCGGCCTTTGTATCCCAGCCGGCTGCTGCAAGAAGCCTTTCTCCTTTTTCCGTTATGATTTTGGCCAAATAAGTGTCGTCGACATCCACTAAAAGTATGTCCAGCCCTTCCTCATGAAAGGGGCCGCAATCGGCGGTGGTGCAGAAACAACTGCTGCAGGGAACATTGCAGGCATGGCCCACAAGGGTGGTTGCCTCGTAAGATTTGATCCAGTAAGGATCCTTATATTCCGGTGCATCGAAATTCCGCTTGACCAGCAGAAACGCCTTGGCATCGCAGGGCCTGATGCCGATGATGGCCCGGGAAGAATAGTCTTTGTCAATTTCTTTTAAAACGTGATGATCCTCCTGGTTTTCATCCAGGGTGTATTCAAACATTTTTTCAGACTGCGGGTATATAATAGATCTTGGCGAAAGCCGGGTGTTTTGAACATCCAAATCCGGAAGATCACCGTCTTCCATCGCTTTGAAAACAAAAAACGCATCCTGCTCTATTGGACCGAACAATTGAAATGTCTTCGATAAGCGTTCAAGGCCTTTGGCCCAATCTTTCTTGTCAATCTTGATGACCTTCATTGTATACGCCTTTGTTGAAAGTTCATTGACTTATTGAAATTCCAATAATCGAAATTTCAAAATCCAAACAATGTCTCTTTTTTTTAGAAAATAGGAAATAGGAATTAGAAAATAGCTAACCGCAAGTGCATGCAAATGCAATTAGAAGAGGAGAAAGTCTTGGAAAACAGCAAGTTAAGCAGGTTAGAAAATCAGAAGTTTACCCGCCTTCGGCGGCGCCAGAGGCGACCAGGGGTCAGGGGCTCTAAGACATGCCAACCTTCTTACCTTCCCACCTTCTTGATCTTCGCCTTCTTACTTTCTTATTTTTCAAAATATTTGTGTTTATCCGTGATTTGCCCTTATCCTCTTTCCTATTTTCTCTTTCCTATTTCTGGCTTAAAGGTTTTGATCATTGAATACTCGTCATCTAATAAACTCATCCGGATCATCCGGCCGATACGTATCCAGAGGCGGTCTCTTTTCCAATGTCAACCCCGCTTCCCAGTCAAACAGCTCCAGACAGTCTTTCTCCAGCTTCTTTGTCAACAACCGAACCTTGATTCCCATGGGACAGGCGCGCTCACAGGCCCCGCAATCGGTACATCGACCGGCGCAATGGTATGCTCTTAAAAAATGAAACGTCCTGATATCTGTGGGATCCTGACTTTTGCCCACCCATTGGGGGCGTGATTCGTCCACAAAGCAGGTGGGACAGTAGCAGAGCGGACAGGCGTTTCTACATGCATAACAGCGAATACACGTCGACAAAAGGTCTTCGAAAAAATCCCATTTCTCATCGGGTGACAAGGCTTCAATATGACGAACATCTTCATACCGGTCCACATCTGTCTGCTCTTTTACCTCATCGGCCACCAGCTCATCGGAGATCACCGGGTTTCGGTGAACGCAAATGGCACAGTTTTCCTGGAGCACTTCTTTTTTATCCAGTGTTTTTTCAAAACCATCGCCTTTAATATGGATTTTATCATCGATCTCCAAT
>PKTV01000090.1 GCA_002868985.1 Desulfobacteraceae bacterium
AACATGACCTTGATCGTAGTAACGCACAATATGGAACTTGCATCCTACATGTAACGCAGTATGACGATCGTGGATGGCCAACTGATTGAATCAAAGGGATGAACTTCAGTAAAAAACGTTCATTGATAGCTTTATAAAATCAACCATCTGAATCAGCCTCGTGTAAAACTCGGGTAATATAAAAACAATAGCGGTCCGGAATAGAGAATTTAGGTATTGAAAAATTTCATGTATAGACATCTGAGCCTGGTTATCATTGCATTGCTCTTAATTCCCCTGAATATAGCCCATGCTATAGAGAGTGTTAAGGTCGTCGTTTTACCCTTTGAAATTCATGCGAGAAAAGATCTTTCATCTTTACAGAACGAAATCCTGAATGTTATTAAAACACATATAAAAGAGGAAGGTGCCTTTATTTTGACCCCGGAAGCCACTCCTTCGGTCACATTATGGAAAACATCTCAGAGTTACGATGCTGTCCGAAAATTTGGAATTAAGAACGGTGCTGACCATATTGTCTGGGGAAGTTTAACTTTGATCGGACAGAAATTCAGTCTGGATGTAAAAATGATAAAATCTTTGGGAGAGGATCCCCCCCAAATTTTTATAAAAGAAGGCCAGGGCCTGGAAAATTTATCCGGAGTTGTGAAACAACTTGCCCGTGATATCGGAATGAAACTTTTTAAGCGGGAGACGGTTGTCAGTGTGGAAATTGCCGATAACAAACGGATAGAGTCCGACGCCATCAAAATGATTATCAAAACAAAACCCGGCGACATCTATCTTTCAAAAAGCCTTTCCGATGATTTGAAAGCTGTATTTGCGATGGGATATTTTGATGACATAAGGATCGAGGCTGAGGACACCCCTGACGGGAAAAAGATCATCTTCAGGGTTAAAGAAAAACCGACCATACGAGTCATTCGTTTTAAAGGCAATACAGTGTTTAAGGAGGATAAGGTTAAGGAAAATTTAACGATTAAAACCGGTTCGATCCTTAACCCCTTTAAAGTCCGTAGAAACATCGGGCGGATAGAAGAACTTTACAAAGAAAAAAATTATCATAATGTAAAAGTGACCTACCGCATCCATCAGTTGGAACACAATCAGGCTGATCTGGAATTCGATATCGATGAGGGCGAAAAAGTTTTAATCGAAAGTATAACATTCGAAGGAAACAACGCGTATACCGACAAGATATTAAAAAAAATGATGAAGACTTCGGAAAAAGGTTTTTTTTCCTGGGTGACCTCGTCCGGGGATCTAAAGATGGAAGACGTTGATCAGGATATCGCAAAATTGTCGGGTTTTTATTATAATAATGGATATATACAGGCCAGAATAGGAGAGCCACAAATTGAATATAAGGGAAACTGGATTTACATCACCATTAAGATTGATGAAGGCCCGCAATTTAAAGTCGGGAACGTAGACATAACCGGTGATCTTGTTTTGCCCAAAGATCAGTTGAAAAAACGTCTTAAGATTACTAAAGAAACATATTATAATCGTGAAGTTGTCCGGAATGATGTGCTGGCTCTTACGGATCTTTATTCTGATGAAGGCTTTGCGTATGCTGATATATCTCCGCGTATCGACAAAGATTTTGACAACTTGAAGGTTAATATTACCTACACTGTTCAAAAGGGCAAACAGGTCTTTTTCGAATATATTATCATTGGAGGAAACACTAAAACAAGAGATAAAGTGATCCGGCGGGAGCTTGGCGTCTATGAACATGAACTTTATAGTGGTCGGAAATTAAAACGGAGTGTACGCAATCTTTACCGAATCGATTTTTTTGAGGACATAAAGGTCAATACTGTCAAGGGAAGTGCAGATGACAAGATGGTTTTGAAGATCGATATCACCGAAAAACCTACGGGTACCATGTCATTTGGTGCTGGATACAGCAGTCAGGAAAGTGTTTTTGGCTCGGTCTCCGTTTCACAGAGGAATCTGTTTGGGCGCGGGCAGATACTCAACGCGGAAGGCCAGATCGGCGGGCGGACCTCCCTTTATAAACTAAGCTTTACGGAACCCTGGCTATTTGACATTCCTTTGTCAATGGGAGTTGATTTGTATAACTGGGAAACCGATTATGATACGTATGACCGGAAAAGCTTCGGGGGAGGCGTGGGATTCAGCTATCCTGTTTATGATTTTGTAAGGGCAAGCATTAAATACAATTATGACGATGCCGACATAACAAACATATCTGAAAATGCTGCAACGTCGATCAAGGATTTGCAAGGCACCAATATTACGAGCAGCATAACCACCGGCATCATCTACGATTCAAGAAATAGAGCGTTTAATCCATCTGAAGGATCGAAGCACACTGCTACATTGAAATACGCAGGCCTTGGCGGGAATGTCGCTTTTACAAAGGCCCTGGCCGAAACCGGGTGGTATATGCCGCTGGTTTTGGATACGGTTGGTTTTTTACATGGTAAAGCAGGATACGTCACAGAGAATTCAGGAGGCATCTTGCCGGATTACGAAAGGTTTTATTTGGGTGGTATAAATTCAGTGCGTGGATATGATTGGCGAGAAATATACGTTTTAGACGAAGATGGAAACATCATCGGGGGAGACAAATTCGTTCAATTTAATGCTGAATGCATCATCCCTCTGTTAAAAAAACAGGGACTCGTCGGTGTTATCTTCTATGACGCCGGAAATGTCTTTAATAACGATGAGAGTGTAGATTTGAGCACCTTGAGAAGTAGCACCGGATTCGGATTCAGATGGTATTCTCCCATGGGCCCTATCCGGTTGGAATATGGATACAAACTTGACGTTAATGAAGGCGAAGAGCGTGGTGGACGCTGGGAATTTTCAATGGGTTCAGTATTCTAAGCAATGTTTACACCGTCTATTCCTTTCACATAAAAGAATGAATAAACGATCTCTTAAAGGGGGGAAAATGCGTATTTCTAAAATAGCTTTTGTGACAATGGTTTTTTCTGTTTGCTTTTTTTGTGTTTCTTCCTACGGGGCGGATGTCGCCAAAATTGGTGTTGTCAGTTTTCAAGATATTCTTGAAAAATCAGATGCCGGGAAAATGGAAACGGCTGAAATTAATAAGCGCGGAAAAGAGATGGAGGCCAGCCTCCAGAAAAAAGGGGAAGAGACCGATGCGACAAAGAAGAAACTGGAACGTGAAGCTCTGGTGATGAGCAAAGAGATGCGGGAACAAAAAGAACGTGAAATAAGAATTAGCATCAATGACTTTAAAACACTGAAAAACAAATACATGGCCGATTTTAAGCAACATGAAGCGAGGCTCGTTAGGGGCATCCAGAAAGAGGTGATAGAGATTGTAACGGAGATGGGTAAAAAAGAAGGGTTTCTCGTTATTTTCGAAAAACGGGAGGCAGGCGTGCTGTATTCTCCGGATACCATCGATATCACCGACCGGTTGATCCAGCGCTACAACACCATTTTTTCCAAAAAAGCTTCGAAGAAAAAATAAAACCAAGAAAAAGTTGTTAAAGACGCTAAATAAATTAAAATGGAAATCACACTTGCCAGTATAGCCGATATCGTCAAAGGTGAAATCAGCGGGGATGGGAATCAAAAAATTCGTGGAGCCGCATCTTTTGAGGATGCAAAAGGCGATGAAATTACATTTGCAAGTCAATCAAAATTCTTAAAAAAAATTGACGAGACCGATGCCGGTGCAGTTATTGTTCCTCAAAATTTTCAAGCTCCTATGAAGAACATTGTGCAGGTAGACAACCCCCAGATCGCTTTTATAAAGGTTTTGAACCTTTTTCACCCTGCTTTAAAACCAGATTACGGGATAAGTCAAGATGCGTACATCGGCAAAGCCTTTTTATGCGGACAAGATGTATCCATAGCACCTTTCTGTGCAATCGGAGACAATGTTACTCTTGGCCATCGTGTCGTGCTTTGCCCAAATGTCGTTATCGGAGACAACGTTATCATTGGGAACGATGTCAAGGTCTTTCCGAATGTGACGATTCTTGAGCGTTGTATCATCGGAAACCGGGTTACAATTCATGCGGGGTCGGTTATAGGCAGTGATGGTTTTGGTTTTGCTCCTGAGGGCGAGAAGTATATCAAAATTCCTCATACCGGTATTGTTCAGATCGACAACGATGTTGAAATTGGTGCAGGCAATACTATCGACAGAGCTACTTTTGGGAAAACCTGGATTCAAAGTGGTGTCAAGACCGATAACCTGGTGCAGATTGGGCATAATGTGACTGTGGGTGAAAACAGTTTGCTCGTTGGACAGGTTGGAATTTCAGGGAGTGTCAAGATCGGGAAAAATGCTATTCTGGCCGGACAGGCAGGCATTGCCGGCCATCTCAGCATCGGGAATAATGCCATTGTCGGACCACAGGCCGGAGTGGCCAAATCAGTACCTGACGGAGAAACGGTGTCAGGATCTTCTGCAATGCCTCATCGACTATGGCTAAGAGTGCAAAGAATTCTTCCCAAGCTTCCAGAGCTTGGAAAGAAACTTTCAGAGGTTGACCGGAGATTAAAGAAGTTTGAGGAACAACAGAATAAAAGCAACGGAGGAGAAAATGGATAATGCTTTTGATATTCAGGAAATTATGAAATTGTTGCCTCATCGCTACCCATTTATTATGATTGACCGTATTCTGGAACTGACGCTTGGGGAGAAAATTGTCGCTCTTAAAAATGTGACCATCAACGAACCTTTTTTTCAGGGTCATTTTCCGGACAATCCGATAATGCCCGGTGTTCTGATTATTGAGGCCATGGGTCAGGCCGTGGCTATCCTGGCCGCTAAATCCCTGGACCAGGAGCCCCATGACTCGTTGATTTATTTTATGGGTATGGACAAGGTTAAATTTCGTAAGCCTGTTACACCGGGTGATCAGTTGATATTTGAGATGAAATTTCTTAAAAAACGACGCAAGGTATTCAAGATGTCCGGAACCGCCTATGTTGATGAAAACGTTGTGGCTCAAGCCGAACTGATGGCCACCTTTGGAGAGGGAAAATGATACATCCAACAGCAATTATAGATTCTAAAGCAGATGTAGATTCTAATGTCGACGTTGGTCCGCATTCGATTATCGGGGCGAATGTTCAGATCGGATCTGGGACGGTCATCGGTCCTCATGTCGTCATTCAACCGCATGTTGAAATCGGTCCGGACTGCCATATATTTCAATATGCTTCCATCGGTGCAGTTCCTCAGGCATTAAAATTTCAGGGCGAGGAAACCTATGTTAAGATTGGGCGGGGTACGGTTATCCGCGAGTTTGTTACCGTAAATAGAGGAACAGGATTTGGCGGCGAAATTACGGAGGTTGGTGAAGAGAACTTTCTAATGGCTTATGTTCATATCGCCCATGACTGCAAAACCGGGCGAAACGTTATTTTCGCAAACAACGCAACATTGGCGGGTCATATCGTCATCGAAGATTTTGTGACTGTAGGGGGGCTGGTGGCGATCCATCAATTTGTTAGGATTGGAAACTATGCGTATATTGGTGGAAAATCGGCAGTGGTGAAAGACATCCCCCCTTATGTCATTGCGGCCTGGGACAGGGCAAAATTGCACGGGTTAAACAGTGTGGGGCTAAAACGACATGGGTTTTCACAAGAGACAATGTCTTCATTGAAAAAGGCATACAGGATTATCTTCAGGATCGGGCTGACACTGAATGAGGCCATAGAAAGAGTCAAGGCAGAAGTGGAACAGGTTCCCGAAGTCAACGACTTGATCCGTTTTATTAAATCTTCAAAGAGGGGAATTACCAGGTAATCAGTTCATTTACTTATCCTATACACCCTGTCCCATTATGCTGGCACTCCATTAACGTTTCATTAACAGGTATGTTTGCGTCTCGGAATTTCTATAATTTATTGAAAATAAAGATAAAAGTTAGGCATAGATTTTTAACTCGGTCATGGAATAATGGAATATTGGAATGTTGGTCTTAAAGGGATGTTATTCACCTCTTTAATTCCTGCCAAGAGGATTTATACAATAACCCAATTTTCCATTTCCTCAAAACCCATTACTCCATTATTCCATTATTCCAACATTCCAATTGTGAGCGAAGTGAACTAACTTGTCGCCATGCGAATAGGACTTATAGCAGGGAACGGCCAGTTCCCCATCCTTTTTTCAAAAGCTGCAAAAGCTAAAGGGTATCGTGTTTTTGCCGTTGCTCACAAAAATGAGACGGATTCAGGTTTGAACGATCATGTTGACACGGTTGAATGGATTCATATTGGACAGATCAAGCGTATTATTAAATTTTTTAAAAAAAATGATATCAACCAGGCCGTTCTGGTGGGCGGCATTACAAAGACAAAGATGTTTTCTGATGTAAGACCTGACACAAAAGCCATTTCGCTTATTGCAGGCATGAGACATACCCATGACGATGGGATATTGAGGGGATTTGTAAGGGTTCTTGAAAAAGAGGGTATTCAAATAAAACCCTCAACATTTTTAATGCCGGACCTTCTGGCGCAACCAGGGTGTTGGACAAAACGGAAACTGTCCCGGTCGGATAAAAATGATGTCGAACTCGGCTGGAAATTGGCAAAGGAGATCGGGCGTCTCGATATTGGACAGTGCGTTGTGATCGGAGGGGGATCGGTGCTGGCGGTTGAAGCCATAGATGGAACAGACGCGACCATAAAACGGGGAGGGCGACTCGGCAAAGGCGCTGCAGTCGTCGTAAAAGTATGCAAACCTCACCAGGACACACGGTTCGATATTCCTGCTGTGGGTGCTCAGACAATAAGGACGATGGTTGAGGCAGGGGCGAAGGTTTTGGGCATTGAAGCCGGCAAGGCGGTTGTTTTTGACAAGAAGGAGATGATCGACTTGGCGGACGAAGTTGGTATCACCATTGTTGCTTTGGAAAACCTAAACTGAGCGTTTCAAATTTTTGAAATGGTTAATTTAATAATATTTTTAAGGTATTCTGCCATTCTGAATTTCAAGAATTTGAAACCCTACAGGATTTCCAATTTCACCGCACCTACTGCGTCAGATGATGTTCCGCATAGGCGACTATAGCGAAACAACATCTTCCTTGTATCTGCGGCAAACTTGAAAATCGCTCAATTTAGGGAAAAGTGAAGATATGAAAAAACTGCGAGTTGGTGTGATTGGTGTCGGATATCTCGGACAATTTCATGCTGAAAAATATGCCCGGATGAATGAGGTTGACCTGGTGGGAGTTGTAGATATTGACAAAAATCGTGCTAAAACTGTTGCTGACAAGGTAAATACAAAAGCATATATAGACCATAAAGCGCTATTTGGAAACGTCGATGCCGTCAGTATCG
>PKTV01000275.1 GCA_002868985.1 Desulfobacteraceae bacterium
GAAAAATCCGCCAAGGTTCCCGTAACAGAATCCTTCCGGCAGCAACATGGGCGACTTCCCTACGACCTCAAACCGGGAGGCGCCCTGGACACCGGTAGCGCCTAAAGGGCCACTCATGAGTATCAGGCGATTTTCCGGATCAAAAGCACCCACATCAGGTCCGACTTCTTCCCAGTAGATCCGTGTGGCAATTCCGCGTCCTCCAAGAAAACGTTCCGCATAGTCCATGGTATCACGTTCAGTGACCCGAGAATTTGACAGGTCAACGTTGAGAATCTTTCCACACCATCCAAAAGTATTAACTGCCATTTTTCGCTCCTTATCGATAGTCGTCCATTAATTTCATTTTATAGAGTTATTTATAATCATTAGAATACTGAGAAATCAGGAATTCCACAAGACCTGCATTCGTCAAAACTCAGTGGACAGAATTACCCTTTGATAATCCGGGGAAGGATCATATGATGCTGGGGGCAGATGGATTTTGGATTTTGATAGGCTGCCCCGGTAAAGGCCACAAGGTATTTTCTCAAATCACACAGCGGTAAAATTTCATCCACAAGACCGTTTTTCGCACAAAACAGCGGCCTTGATTTTTCGTGATACTCCCTGGCCAGTTTGTTCATCTTTTCGATGATAGGTTTCAAAGGCCTGCCTGCCTCTTTTTCTTTGACCAGCCTCCGGGAGTAAGTGGCCACCGCAGCCGTCTCCCCGTGCATGACATATATTTCACTGGCTGCGGTTCCCAGGGTAAAGGCATTGTGCCGGTTGGCGGTGGGTCCGCCCATGAGATAGTGTGCCGACGCCGTTCCTTTTCTGAGAAGCAACAGCATCATGGGAACGTCCGTTTGCTGTATCGAGTAGACCAACCCCTGGGCCAGACCCAAAAGTTCCGCTTTTTCAGCCGAATCTCCCACATCCAGTCCTGAACTGTCCTGGAGCCAGATAACAGGAATCCGGTCTCTGCCGCAAAGGGTCACGAACTCGTTCATTTTTATCAACCCCTGGCGGTAGAGTTTCCCGCCCATGCCCGGGTAGTCGGCATACTCCGGATAGTTCCTGCCAAGATATTGTTGTCTATTTCCTATGCAGGCCACCAGGAATCCGTTGATTTTACATAATCCCGCATATACTTCCGGGCCGTAATCAGGACGGAATTCCATATGCTCGCTGGAATCCACCAGCCTGGCCAGTACCTCGTCAAAATCGTATACTCTTTTGGGATTTAAGGGAATCAAGCGGTAAAGATCCTCTATTGGAAATCGGGGTTCTTTCGGTTTAGTAACCCGAAAAAATTTTGGATGATATGCCGGCATATCTTTCATATAATCTTTTAGTCCGTCCAACACACCGGTTTCATCTTCAAACACATATCTAAAAAAACCGGTTTCATCATAGTGGATGTTCACCGACCCGGGTGGTTTGGCCCGAAACTGTTTTGCTTTTTCGATGATTTCTTCTGCGGCTTCTAAATTAAATTCTCCTTTGGGTGCCATGCCGCTAACGATGCCGACACCACCCACGGCAATATTACAGTCTTTGTGCGCAAAGAGTATGGTGGGGCTGATGCTCTGATATCCGCCGCCGGCCGGATTGGTCCCATAGATGCCGGCCAGCACCGGAATTCCCATTTGTTCAAGTTCGGCATGCCTGAAAAAAGGGGTTCCGGCCCCACGACGATTGGCATAGAATTTTTCCTGTTCAGTCAATTTGGCGCCACTGCAATTAACCAGCCAGACCAAAGGAATATTTAACCGTTTGGACAGGTCGGTCACCCGAAGAATATTTTCAGACTGTCCCGGCAGCCATGCCCCGGCCATCACCTTGTTGTCAAAACCGATGATTACCGACCATTTCCCGGAAATCTTTCCAATACCATCGATTACGTTGGTCGTTCCTTCTGCATTGTTCATTGGATTGTACAGGGTATGCAAAGGACACCAGGTGCCGGGATCGACAAGGTATTCAAGACGCTGCCATACGGTCATCTGTCCCCTGGCATTAATCTTCTCTTCAGGGAACCCGGCCAGTTTGACCCGATTTACTTCATCAGCGACATCTTCTTCGATCTTTTTGATGCTGTTAAGGTTTTCTTCCGTGCTCTTTATTCGGCCTTTTTTCAGGGCATTGCCAAATTCAGTCATTTTTTCAAAATAGGGTTTCATGGTTTAAACCTCGATGTGTTTTTCGTCGATAATGGCCAAAACATCGTTTTCCGCCACTTCTTCCCCTTCTTTGACGTTGACTTCTCTGACAACCCCGTCACAGGGGACAAATATGGGTGTTTCCATCTTCATGGCTTCAATCACCAGGATTTCCTCGTCTTCTTCTACCTTATCCCCCGGATTTATTTTCAGTTGAAATACCTTTCCGTCAAGTGGCGCCACTATTTCCTGTGTCATCATCGCCCTCCGTAAAATAGAATATTACAAATCATAAAAAAGCACCGATTATCTGTCAAACAGTATCATCATTTCTCGGAAAGTCCCAGGCTAAAGCAAAATGGCATCCTGACTCCAGGCCGAAAGAGCAGTCAAACACAGATATACCAGTGTTGCTACAATTATTTTTTTCACAGCTTTTCACCTTTCAAGAATAAGAAACAGATCATCTTTGCGTTATTCAACCCCTGTTAGTAATTTGGATCGTTTCCTTTCAATTATTTTCACAATATCTATCAAGGTTGCTTTTGCCTCATTGACAGCCTCTTTAATGGTGAAAGAATCTTAAGTTTTATGTTGAAAATTTTACTATAATAATGCAAGTTGTAAAGGATAAGTTTGAAGATCATCACTCGAAATCTATGATGCTGCGGTAAAACCTGAAATTTACGAATTTAAATTGTTCGCCCCTTTGTTTGGATTATAATATGACACCCATAAAAATTGGTATCATCGGAGTTGGCAATTGTGCAAGTTCTCTCTTGCAGGGAATAATATACTACCAAGGAAGAAACCGCAATAATGCCATCGGAATTTTAAGTTGGTCGATCAATGGTTACACGCCTGCTGATATTGAAGTTGTTTCGGCATTTGATGTCGATCAGAGAAAAGTCGGTAAAGATCTTCATGACGCCATTTTCCAGCGACCCAACTGCACCAAAAAATTTGTGGATAGGATGCCAAAAGCCGACGTAAGGGTATCCATGGGAAAAATATTGGACGGTTTTTCCGAACATATGAAGAATTATGAATCGGACTACACCTTTTTGCTTTGTGATAAAAAGGAGCCGTCCAAAAGCGACGTTATCGAAATCTTAAAGCATTCCGGGACGGAAATGCTGTTAAATTATTTGCCTGTGGGTTCAGAAAAGGCATCAAGGTTTTATGCTGAATGCGCCCTGGAGGCCGGTGTGGCATTTATCAACAATATTCCTGTTTTTATTGCCAGTGATCCTTCTTGGGCAAAAAGATTTAAATCCAGTGGAATTCCACTCATCGGAGACGATATCAAGTCCCAGCTTGGGGCTACGATTGTTCATCGCGCGTTGGCGAACCTGTTTGAAAAACGGGGTGTAAAACTGGAAAAGACTTATCAAATCAACACGGGAGGCAACACCGATTTCTTAAACATGTTAAACAGGAATCGGCTTGATAAAAAAAAGGAATCGAAAACAGCGGCAGTGCAGGCTGTTTTAAGCAGAAAGCTCGAAGACCGCAACATACACATCGGCCCCAGTGATTATGTCCCATGGCTCAATGACAACAAAGTGTGCTTTATTCGGATGGAAGGACGAATTTTTGGCGATATCCCTGTAAATGTCGAACTTCGATTGTCTGTTGAAGATTCTCCCAATTCCGCCGGCGCTGCCATCGATTGCATCCGGTTATGCAAATTGGCAATCGAACGAAATATCGGCGGCGTATTAGAGGCGGCTTCAGCCTATTATTGCAAACATCCACCGGTTCAATATGTTGATGATGAGGCCTTTTTGTTGCTCAAAGATTTTATTTCAAACAAATAAGCTTTCATAACATAAACCCACATCTTTCAAAGGTCGCAAAGTGGTTAGATGATACAAACCGGAATTATCCCACAACATGCAGCCACACGCATTTCTTTGGTTCGACATGCCAGCGTGCATAATCCATCAAATATTTTTTATGGCCGTCTGCCCGGTTTTTCAATCAGCAAAAGAGGGCACCTTGAAGCGGCTCTCACAGCCCGGGCGTTAAAGGACCTGAGCATTAAAGAAATTGTAAGCAGCCCCCTGCTTCGCTGCCGCCAAACAGCAGCTGAAATCCTTAAATATCATCATCTCAAGTTGAGGCAATCAAACTTAATCACAGAGGTGTATACATCGTTTCAAGGTCAGTCTTCGGATGTGGTTGATTTAAGAAACGGAGATGTTTATAGCGGTGTTGATTCGAAATATGAGCAACCGGAAGACATATTGCTGAGGGTTAATAAGTTTTTATCCAGAATCCGCCGAGCTTGTTTCGGAAAGCATGTTGTTGCGGTGACGCACGGCGACGTTATTTTATTTATGGTGTTGTGGGCGAGTGATTTTCCCTTGACACCTTATTACAAGGAAAGATTCACAACCCTTGGAATCTTAGAGGAATATCCTGCCACTTCCTCAATTACGACCTTTTGTTATTCAACGGATAAAAAAGATGAGCGTCCGTCCATCGCCTATTTTAACCCAACGATCCACTTGTCGTGATAATCCTATTCAGCTTTTTACATAACAGCGAAGGATTGTTACAGGGAATGTGATTAATAGTAAAGAATCCTGCCCCAAAGGACCAGGCATTGGTTTACCCCCAAAAAAGGAACTGTTTCCCTGAAAGCCAGACAAGTTAAAAGTGCCTAAAGTGATCTAAAGTGCCTAAAGTTATGGAGTCGCTTCGCTCCGATGTTTTTATATAATTTACAGAATTCCTTAACTTTAGCTCACTTTAAACCCTGGCCCAGACCGATAACCATCACTCTTTACTTAAAAGATATGTTTGAAATGGCACATAGGTCAGATCAATATATTAACGATTCGCACCAGGGCAGGCTTTAGTTCACTTCAAACTCTTGCAGCAATTCTTTTTGCAGAGCCAGAGAACTCTGACCTGACCCAGAGAACCATGTTTTTTATGACGAAATAAAGTTCAATAGGCCACCTCCACCTGATGAAACGCTTCGGCGATCTCAAAATATTCGCCTTCGGCCATTTTCTGGCATCGCTGCCAAAGCCATTTTTCCAGATCAGGGATGCCAAGCTGGATAATTTGGCTTTTGTGACAACGCAATGCCTCAAGTTTGAGATGAAAGGTTTCGGTAATGTCAATTCTCAAATTGACGTCCTCGGTTCCGAAAAACAGGATTTTTTTCACTTTATGGGGATTGAGCCCTTCTTCGATTAAATCCGGATATGCCAGCAGATCGCGGGCATAAGGAAAGACCGCATCCAGCGTTACCTGTCCGGTGATGCGATGGTCTCTGTGCCAGATGTAACGCCTGTAAGGATCTGATGTTACGACCACATCCGGTTTATATGTTCGGATTTGTCTTACAATGGCTTTTCGGAAATCCGATGTATCTTCGAGTCCCTGGTCAGGATATCGAAGGAAAACGACATCAGAGACACCCAATACGGCAGCAGCATCTTTTTGCTCTTTTTCTCGAATTTTTGCAAGCTGTTGGGGGGGTATGTCCGGATTGTCGGTACCTTTGTCCCCGCTGGTGCACACCACATAGACGACACGTCTGCCTTCTTGGGTCCACTTGGCGACAGAACCCGCGGCACCGAATTCTGAATCATCCGGATGCGCTGAAATGACCATTACCTCGGATTTATTGAACATATTGGATCACCTTTTATATTTTTTACATTGAAAAACTGGTCCTCTTCGTCAGAATAGAAAAGAGGAAAGAGAAAATAGGAAGATAAAGAGCAAGAAGGTGGGAAGGTTGGTATGATTTAGAGCCTCCGACCTTCTGATTTTCTAACCTTCTTAACTTCCTGTTTCCCGAGACCTTCTCATCTTCTAATTACAGTTGCGCCCGCCCGCCTCGCCTGAACGAGCTCAAGGCTCGCGATGGCGGGCAGGTCCATTTGCGGTTATCTATTTTCTAATTCTTATTTACGATTTGTCCGCCGATGCCAACTGGTATGCATCGAGTAACACGGAAGCGGACCTTGACCATGTAAATTCGGACACGGAAGCTCTAATTTTAGAGGGTGAGAGACCGTTTTGCTTTTGCTTTAGCAAGATGGCTTCGACACACCCGGCAAAATGTTGCGGATCCGCATCCTTTGCCACATATCCTGTAACGCCGTCTTTTACAATATCTTCCATTGCGCCGACCGAAGTGGTCACCACAGGCGTTCCGCATGCCAATGCCTCGAGTGCCACAAGACCGAAGCTTTCGTAATATGACGGCAGAACAAGAACATCCGCAGCATTGTAATATTGTGGCAGGGTTTCCTGATCCACACTTCCGGCGAACATCAGACGTTTTTCGATATGAAGCGCCTTTGCCTGGGATTGTAACTGTTTCAACATGGGGGAGTGTTGGCCGTCACCTCCCACCATAACAAGTCGAAGATGAGAAAGATGCGTAAGGTTTCGAAAAGCTTTGAACAAACGATCAAGTCCTTTAATAGGCGTATATCGTCCCACATATAGGACAATGAGATCATCCACATGAAACGCCAATTGTCGGCGAACGGATAACTTGTCCATTGGCTTGAAAAGTTCAAGGTTAACACCACACGGAACAATCCGAATTTTATCAACAGGTGCATGGTAATATCGGATTAAATGTTCCTTTTCTTTTAAGGTAGGAACGACAATTCGATCACACAGCTTTGCCAGTTTATTTTCGTTTGTCAGCCGTAATTCGGACGCATTTTCAGTTGGACAGGTTAAGTTTTTCACAGCGCCGATGGTATGGTACGTGATCAGGTGATACGCATTCCAGGATGACTGGAGCTTGAGCCCTAAAACCCCTGAGAGCCAATAATGGCTGTGGATAATATCATACGTGATGTTTTCCTTGATTCGAAAGGATTCTAATTCGTTAAATAGTTGCGGCAAAACCTCATAGAGAGAGGATTTGGCCATATTCCCGCGTTTTTCCCCTGATAAATGGACGAGCCGAACGTTGTCGTATAAATATATGACCGGATCGTGCTTTCCGACATTGTGCTGTGTAAAGATGTCGATATGATGGCCCTTTCTGCCCAATTCTCTGGCCATTTCCCGAACATAAACGCTCATTCCGCCCGTATCCCGGGTCCCCAAATCACCAATGGGACTTGAATGAATGCTGAGCATAGAAATTTTCAATCTTGTTGGACGCCACTTCATTTGATTC
>PKTV01000524.1 GCA_002868985.1 Desulfobacteraceae bacterium
AAAATATGGAGAGAATATGATCAGCTCTTTTTCCACCCCTTCCCAATAGGGTTTGAGCATCGGCGAAAGATGATATTATATTCCTAAAAAAACAGCTTTGCATAAAGCAATAGTCCTGAGTATTTAAAATCAATTTCACCCACAAAATCAATCTGGGGATAATCTTCTCCATCTGCTTCTATATTAAGATTAAATGTATTGAAACCAAGACCGAATCCAAAATGTTTCCAGGGAAGATATTCAATTGCAGCATGTGATTCGTAGATCGTGCCCGTGAATTCCTTAATTTCCAAATAAAAAACTTCTACACCAGTTCTTAAAAACCATTTGGGGGTAATGGCAAAGTCTGCCCGCAGTCCAAGTGTCGGCAGAGGTGCGGTAAATCTTTCTGTTTCATCAACATTAATAACCCCGGTGGCTTGAAGTCCAATATCGATTGGCATGACATAAAGGCCGAGTGAGAGAGCAAGGTCCATCCGATCATCTTGAAAAAACGAGTAGCTGTAGGCAGCCTTATAAATATCAAGGTTAAATTTGGTATTTACTTGACTGCCGGCAGGGATATCAATTTCATTTCCCTCGTTGTCCTTAATCGTAAAGTCTCGTCCTATAGTTGTGTCGCCATCCCGGCGAAACGAAAACCATGTGAAATCAATTCTGTGTCGCCGATTCTCCGTAAATCGCCAGATGGCGTCCACTCGAAAAACCGAATTGGTGGTGTCTAAACCAAGGAGGTCTTCGACGTCGACGGTAAGGCCCAATCCCGAACCGAGACGAAGGTCGGTATTGGTATTTGCAATAAAATACCCAGCATTTAAGCTAAATTTTTCCCAGGTCGTATCATAGGAAGTCGGGTTCTCGGCCCATGCAGGTTGGATAAAAAATAACAAACCGGCCACGAAAAATACATACAGATATTTGTTTTTACCAAACATTATTTTCCTCCTTAACCTGATCAGACATATTTTTATTTTCACAAACTGGTGATTTAATAGAGAAGAGCTAAAAACCGTTTTACGATTAATAATAAATGATTTTGTGTGCAGGCAGGCTTTGCCTTTTGCCGTCGCTGATGCCATTGATACGATTGATAATAAACCATTTTTTTTTCATGCACAACCTTTTCTTTTTGACACGATCCGATTCGTTTTGCCTGACATATGGGTTTCCATAGTCGCACCGGTTATTCTATTGATCACCAGCGCAACCAATTTCATTCAGAACCGCGAAGCGCCGTGAATTGAAGCACACGCTGCTCCAAATAATCGTAGAACGGATTCCAGTGCAGTCTGAGAAGACTGGCCGGGTTGATGCGCAACACACCTTTTTCGCCCCTGAGAACCACATTCCCGATATTAATGCCGGGACTCTTTTCGGCATCGTCGCCGCCGTACAAAGGATCATCGGGGGCAAAAGGCAACGCCACATGTGATAGCGAGTAAACCCCCGCCGGCCACGCAAGAGAAAGCGGGAAGACGGTTTTCTCGCTGCTTCCAGTATATCTTTGATACAGAGCAACCTTCCGGCTGGATGCGCTTTCGTTGGATATCAAGGAAAGACGATAGGAGAGAATCGGCTTGTCAAGCAGCGCAGCGATCACATCTCGGGGGCCGGTATCCATAAGCGGGTTCTTGGCCGCCAACCGGTTGATGTCGAACAGCACCAATTCGTGATCGCCCTGCGGCAATCGATCGAACAGCCCCTCGATAAGCGCCGGCACCCGGACGGTCGCATCCACCACGGACTGGAAGGCCATAATTGGCGGCAGTTGTGACAATACGTCGGATTTCGTATATCGGGTGATCTGATTCTGGATCTCATTGGTCAGACGAAATGCCTGATGGCCGGCATTCACCGCGAATGAATTGTACTTGAACGGATCGTACTCGGGCAGCACCGAGTTCCATGCCAGCTTGGGCAGGCTCAGCAGTCTACCGATTCTGTCCTGCCAGACGGCAAGGGCCGCGATTTTGGCAACACCGATCTCCGGCGAGATAAGCACCACGCCGCTAGCCCGGGGTAGGGATACATTTTCGAGCGTTGAGAGGATGTACTGCACGGCAAGGGCGCCGCCGTTGGAGTAGCCCACAATGTACAGGGGTATATCACCGAACTGCTTCTTTAAATGGCCCATGGCAAGTCTCACTGCGCCGGCCATATCTTCCCATTTGATTTTCACGAGTCCCGATGGCGCAGTGCCATGTCCGGGTATTCGCAACCCCAGTACGTAAGCGCCCGACGCAGAAAGCTTCTGTCCCATTTTTCGCAAACTGTAAGGGGAATCGGACAAACCGTGCAGCAATAGAACACCCGCAACGGGTTTCGGTACCGTGAATTCAAAACTTCGGTTCCAGTTGTTCGCCCATTGGGCAGGGTCCGAAAGGCTGCCCCTGCTGTAACGGTTCAGCAACTGCCTCTCATCCAAAGGAATCTTGTCGTAAATTTCCGCTTCAAGCTGAGAAAACAGACGATCTTCAAGCGCCAGGTACCCCGCAAAGCCTGTCACCTGCTTTTCGGTAGTGTATTCTTCATCAAGATCCGCTGTATGCCAAACTCGAAGATCCTGCTGTTGCTGCATGAATATGATGAAACCAGCCAGCACCGTCAGAAAAGCACCGGCGAACATGGTGACACCGATACGACCCAGGCGGCGAATGAGTGTTAAAAAATGGAACCTTCCATCATGTTTGGTTGTCATGTCCGTTATTCTCTCACTTTTTTCTCTGTAACAATAATATTTTCAACTTTTCGAGATAATCCGGGGGGAAATACCAGACATCACGATCGTGATAGCCGTTATATTTTTTCGGACCTCTTTGTTCCGGCGATCCCCATTCGCTGAGCAGACCCATCTCATTTGTATCGATCAGCGCTATCTCAAACTCGTTCTCCCGCGCTGCGGTTGTGGATTCCGTGCAGAGTTCATCTCAGGTCAGGTCGTCCGATCCGATTTGCATCAATACCACTGAAACAGTTTACTTTACCATCTTAGCAACATCAGAAGTCATGTCAAGCAGACACCGTCGTGCGAAGTCTTTCTTTGAAAAGAGACCACGCACAAAAGGGTGAGGTTTTGTATATGAACACAATCTTCAAGGATGCATCGACGGGTCAGGGGGCAGGAGTGAAAAGGAATGGATTGATGGAGGTTTGGGGTAGTGGGGAGATAAGGAGACGAGGGGATGGGGGAGAGGGAGAAAAGATAAAGGTGTCAGGTTTCGGGTGTCAGGGATCAGGGGGCAAGCGTGAAAAGCTGAAGGGATGAACGTTCACCATCGAACATTCAACTTCATAAGGGAAAAGAATTGGAAGAACAGCAATAAGCCTATTATTTTATAGTTAATTCCCTCCTTCGGGGAGTGATGAGTCTTTTTTGCCTTTGATCACGCGCTTGTTTTTCTGTTGACAATGAGAAAAGTATCAGGTACACATAATTAACAAAAATGATAATTATGTGTACCTGATGAAGTTTATTGAACTGAAAAAAATTAAAAAATTTTGGTTTGGCTATGAGGACATCGCCAGAGCCCTTGGGATCAGTGCTGCCTCGGCCAGGGTAACCGCAAGCCGATACGCGAGGCAGGGGATACTGCTCCGGATGAAAAAAAACATGTATGTGTTAAAAGAGGTATGGAACGCCGCAGGCAGGGAGGACAAATTCCAGCTGGCGAACATGGGTCAGGTCCCTTCCTACATCTCACTGATGACCGCTCTGGACTATTACGAAATTACAACACAGATGCAGAGGGATTTTTTCGAGTCTGTGGCTGTAAAAAGGTCAAAAGAAATAATTATGGATGGCAGCGTTTTTCGGTATGTTAAGCTTGCCGCAAATTTATACAACGAGTTCAAAAAAGAAAAAAATTTTTTTATTGCAACCCCTGAAAAAGCGCTTTTGGACGCATTTTACCTGATGTCATACGGCCGTTACCGTCTTGACCTTTCATCTTTGGATGCAGCGAAACTCGACCGGAGAGAAATCGAGCGCCTCAGTCGCAAATTTCCGTTGAAAACAAAACACATCTTAAAGAGATATGGATATCTTTAGACAACACGAAACATTTGAAATCGAAGTTCTTGACAAAATGAACAGCGCAAAAGTGCTTGAACCGCTTGTTTTTGGCGGTGGAAGTATGCTTAGGCTTTGTCATGAACTGAATCGATTTTCTGTGGATTTAGATTTTTGGTTTATCAAGAAGATCCCCCAGGAAAAATACTTTGATACGATTCAGAAGGCGTTTGAAAAGGACTATGAAATTACCGATTCAGGGATCAAGCACTACACGCTTCTATTCGAATTGAGGTCTGCTCAATATCCAAAACGCCTGAAGATTGAAATAAGAAGGGAGCTGAAGAAATGCGATTATCAGAAAATAATTGCATTTTCCAAGTCCAGTACAAGACAAGTCCTTGTAAATGCCCACACCCTGGAACAAACCATGAAGAATAAGATAAAAGCCTTCCTCGACCGTGGAGAAATAAGAGATTGTTTTGACATCGAATTTCTAATTCGCAGAGGTATTAATCTACCTATCGGCTCTGACAGGGAAATTACAGAACTTAAGAAAAAGATTGCGCGGTTTAAAGATTTAGATTTCAGAGTAAAGCTGGGTTCTATCCTGGAAAAGGATATTCGGGACTACTACGTTGAAAACAGATTCAGCTTTCTGGAAGGGAAACTGGCCACAATGATTTCAAAATGACAGCCTCGAGCCTGTCTTTCTCAATCGCCCTTCAAAAAGACGAGGTTTTAAAGGTTGATAAAGGAATATATTGGATAAGTGTCAGAGGTGAAGGGTTAGGTGTCCCCGATAAATCGGGATTTCCGTTTCACTCCAACAGGCAAAGATCAGGTTTCGGGTGTCGGGTTTCAGGTGTCAGGGATCAGGAGTGAAAAGGAATGGAGTGATGGGGAAATACTTAGGTTCAGAGTTCTGGGTTCAGGGTTCAGAGGTTGAAAAGACCTGACGGGTTGTCGACAAGGGCTTCTATATGATCGACGTAACGGTTATTGAAAATATTTCCTTTACTTTTCTTGCAAATAAGAATATAGACTTCAAATATGCAAGGATTAATTGACAGACATCTTACTGAAACGGTCAAAACGCGGTTACAAAATAATCCGGCTGTAGCGATTCTGGGACCACGGCAATGCGGTAAGACAACATTGACCGGCCAAATCGTAAAAAACTTGGAACAGTCGGTCTATCTGGATCTTGAAAATCCCGGCGATCTGGCAAAACTTGATGATCCGCTCGCCTTTTTCAGTCTGCACAATGATGACCTGGTGTGTCTCGACGAGATTCAACGGGTCCCCGAAATTTTTTCTATTCTTCGAAGTGTCATAGATAGTCGCGAAAGAAATGGTCAGTTCTTAATTCTTGGTTCTGCAGGGCCTGATTTAATCCGTCAAAGTTCGGAATCCCTTGCAGGACGAATTGCCTATCTTGAGCTCACTCCGTTTCTTCTCTCAGAGCTCGAGGCCGCGCAGAAGGACGATGTCAGACGGCTCTGGCTTAGAGGCGGGTTCCCCAGGAGTTATCTCGCAGAAGATGTTGATATCAGTTTCCAATGGCGGCAGGACTTTATCCGGACCTTTCTTGAACGGGATATAGGGATGCTTGGGTTCCGTATGCCGCCGGCCCGAATTGGCCGCTTTTGGAAAATGTGTGCCCATATTCACGGTTCTTTATTAAACGCTTCAAAGCTCGCGGATTCTTTGGGGGTAAGTTCTCATACAGCTCGTTCCTACGTGGATCTTCTGGAACAGACATTCATGTTGCGGGTACTCTTACCAGACGCCCCGAATTTGAAGAAACGCCTGGTTAAATCACCCAAGATCTATATCCGTGATAGTGGCATTCTCCATGCGTTGCTTGATATCCGCACACATGACGATCTGCTTTCCCATCCAATCATAGGGACATCTTTTGAAGGGTTTGCCATGGAGAACATTCTCGCGTATGCAAAGAATTTTGAACCCTCCTTTTACCGGACAAGCGCAGGCGCAGAGATCGATCTGATTTTAAGAAGAGGGCGGCGTACCCTGGCCTTTGAGCTGAAATCATCAACAGTCCCCAGAGTTTCCAAAGGCTTTTGGAACGCGCTGGAAGACATATCTCCGGATGAGGCCTATGTGGTCGCACCGGTAGAGGATTCTTATCCAATGAAAGGTGACGTTATGGTGAGCCCGCTTCAAGAAATCATAGATAAGCTTAAGGAAGAATAACAAAATGTAATTCTGGAGTGTTCGAGCGATGGGAATAAGCGGAGAGAGTGATGGAGATTTGGGGAGGGACTCAGGTTCAGAGTTCTGGGTTCAGAGTTCCGAGTTCTGAGTTCAAGGTTCAAGGTTCAGAGGTTCAAAGGTTCTGGGTTCTGGGTTCAGAGGTTCAAAGGTTAGAGGTTGAAAAGAGATGGAAAAATCAGATTCGCCTGAAAGGAGAAAGCGTTCGGTTTATACATTCATACAACTCCTGACCCATCGTTGTGTCTGATTAACCATGTATAATGGAATAGACAATATTTGATCATAATACGATAACTCGTGCATTGAATATCGGACACCAAGCGGTGTTTTGGGATATTCTTTAAGGAAAAGCCTCATGCTCTTCAGTGAACCCCGCGTGCCGGCTTTCACCTCTGTCAGAAATGTCAAGGATCTTAATAATAAAATAGTCACAAAAAACAGTGTTGTTTTGTGATTTATTGTCATCAAATGCAGGGTATTGGGGTCAGGAGTGAAAAGGAATGGATTGATGGAGTGATGGAGTCATGGAGTCCTGGGAACAAGGTGATGGAGGGTTGGGGAAGGACAAAGATTTCGGGGGTCCCCGATAAGTCGGGATTTCCGCCACACGGCTCAGGCGGACAAGTCCGCTCCGCTCCAACAGGTTTCGGGTGTCAGGAGTGAGAGGGAGACGAGGAGATGGGGGGATAGGAGATAAAAAAATGGAGTAATGGAGTGATGGAGTGATGGAGGAAAGCAAAAGCTAAAAAATGGAACATCCAACATTCAACATCGAACGTCCAACGTCGAACGGAATGGCGTTTTGGGCAGGAATTGAGTATTGGAGTAAAAACAAAGGTGTCAGGGGTAAAAAGGATTGGAGTGTTGGAGTGGTGGAGTACTGGGAAAAAACTGTATTAAACCATAACTCTATAATTCCAATAAACCTCTTCTTCAGAGGATTCTAAGGGTTTTTGTCCTCTCA
>PKTV01000347.1 GCA_002868985.1 Desulfobacteraceae bacterium
AACCGACACAACCTGTAAAATCAATATTCAAGTTTCACAAACAAATTTTTATGTAAACTCATAACATGGTGGTGTTCTCAAACGATGTTAGCAGTGAAAAATCATCGCCATGTGTTTTCAAAAAAGGGGGACCTCGATTTGTTATTGCCCTTTTCATACATTTTGATAATAAAAGAGCATACTATCGACAATACAGGAGCCTTAGATGAAAACCCTCGAAATTCACGGCAGCACCGGTGATTCCTTCATACACGTAGGCGAAACCCTCCGGAACCTGGAAAAATACATTCCATCGGAAAATATGGTCTTAATCACCGACAAAAATGTAAAGCAATTTTATGAGAATGAATTCCCGCCGCATCCGGTCATTACAATTGACACTGGCGAAAAAATAAAAAACCTCGATACGGTCCGAGATATCTATGAAAAATTGGTGACCTTAGGAGCTGACCGCTCAACATTCATTGTCGGCATCGGCGGCGGCATTGTTTGCGATATTGCAGGTTTTGTTGCTTCAACCTATTTGCGGGGCGTAAGGTTCGGTTTTGTCTCTTCAACCCTCCTTTCACAGGTCGATGCCAGTGTTGGCGGCAAAAACGGCGTGAACTTCAAAAACTATAAAAATATGATCGGCGTTTTCAATCAGCCCGAATTTGTGATCTGTGATCTGAACCTTTTGAACACGCTGCCAAAGAAAGAAATCTTGAACGGCATGGCGGAGATCGTCAAGCATGGCGCCATCGAAGATGCGAGCCTTTTTGAGTATCTTGAAAAACATTCTCAGAAAGCTTTGGCCCTCGACATCGACGTCATCGGAAAACTGGTTTATGATTCCATCACCATTAAAGCCGCCATTGTAAATCAGGATGAATTGGAAAAAGGAGAACGCCGAAAACTCAATTTTGGGCATACCTTCGGGCATGCTTTTGAAAAAACAAGCGGTGTTCCTCACGGTGAAGCCGTCAGCGCCGGCATGGTCGCAGCATCACAGCTTTCCGTAAAAAGAGGCCATCTTTTAGCCAAAGACGCCGAAAGGATTGAAACACTGCTTCAGAAGATCGGGCTCCCTGTCAGAATCCAAGCTGAAGGGAAATCAATCCTCGATGCCCTTAAAAAGGATAAAAAACGAAAAGGAGACCGTATATATTTTGTATTGCTCGATGAAATCGGAAATGCCTTTGTGGACCAAATTCCGATAAAAGAGATTGAGGCCGTAATACACTATTTTTCTTAGCTACCCAGGTTGTCAGGTTCACAGTTCAGGGTTAAGGATTGTTTCGCTTTGAGCTGGGTCGCATTTTATAATATCACTTAAAATAATTGATGGGCCCATGAACGACAGCAGTTATCATTAATGTACCACGCCTCAATATCTTAAAACCGTTCAGTTTTTATCAGTGGATCATCTCCAATTGAGTAAGTGTGATCCCAAAGAGAACAAGGGGACAAGGCTTGACCCCCTGAATCCCTGGACCCTCTTCTCCAACTAAATTGGAGAAGAACCTTATCAGTTATCCTTGAACCGTCAACCATGGAACTTTGAACCTGAGTAGCGGCGATACATCTTGACACCAGGCGACTCAACTGTTATCGAGCAAAATTGTAATCTTGATCCATAAAGTAAGCCTGTTTTATCCCGATGAAGCGGTGTTTTTGCGTTTGGTCGGTTATGACAATCTGTATTAAATCAAGGATAAAGCCCATTCGGTTTTCAATTTTAACAAAATAAATTAGGAGGTTGGGAGCATGATGAAAAAATTTTCGTGGCTCATGGCAGTTGTTCTGGCATTTTTTTTGATTTCAAGCGGTAATGTGTTCGCCAAAGAATTTATCAACGGTATCGATGCCAACTTTCCACCCTTTGCCTATGTGGACAAAGCAGGAAAGCCCGGTGGCTTTGATATTGATTCGGTGGACTGGATCGCAAAAAAAATGGGGTTTACGGTCAAACACCAGCCCTTGGACTGGGATGGGATCATTCCCAATCTGGTGGCAAAAAAGATCGACTTTATCGCTTCGGGAATGAGCATCACGCCCGAACGACAGAAAGTGGTCACCTTTAGTATTCCGTATTGGACAATCAAGCAGGTCTTTGTGGCAAAAAAGGATTCCAAACTGACGGTGGACCAGGTGTTAAAAGGCAAAAAGCGTCTGGGAGTTCAGCGCGGAACCAGCGAAGCGGAATGGCTTAAAGACACTGCCGCCAAAAAAGGCTGGGATTTCGAACTGGTTTACTATGACTCCGCACCTCTGGCCGTTGAAGACGTTGTCAACGGTCGTATTGCTGCCGCCGCAATGGACGATGCACCGGCAATGGACGCAGCAAGTAAAAAACCCGTCAAGATTCTCGGCACCTTCGGTATGCATGACGAAGAATTCGGTTATGCGGTTCGCAAGCAGGATACCGAACTGCTGGACACGCTCAACAAAGGGCTGAAAATGCTCATGGCGGATCCTTATTGGGATGAGCTGGTTAAAAAATACCTCAGGAAATAGCCGGTCCAAATCATTGCCCGGAAACAAAGGATAGACTGGGAAGGCGTCAGGTTAACCTGCGCCTTCCTTTTTTTCGTAAGAATTTAGCTTTTTGAAAATTTGTCGCTTCAGATAGGACTAAATTTTTGATGAAAGAACTTGAACCAAATTGAAAATCGTCAATTGTTTCTACCTGAAACTCCTTTAACATCGTTTTGTTCCAAAAATCAAAACAGTTCCCGTTTTTGAAGGTTTCTACCCAACAATGATTGATGCACTTATCGCCATTTTTGAAGCGCTCCCCTACCTGTTGAAAGGTGCTCTGGCCACCTCAGGCATCGTTATCGGCGCCATGGGGCTCGGTCTGGTTATGGGGGTTCACATGGCCGTTGGACAGGTATACGGCAATCGCCCCACCCGTTGGTTCGTGGGTCTTTACGTTTGGTTTTTCAGGGGAGTACCGGTTCTGGTGCTTTTGTTTCTTTTTTACTTTGGATTGTTCGCCCTTATCGGACTGAATCTGAGCGCCTTTGCTGCATCTATCCTTGTTCTGGGCATGACAACGGCAGCGTACCAGTCTCAAATTTTCAGAGGCGCAATTCTCTCGTTGCCCAAAGGGCAGCTTCAAGCTGCCAGGGCATTGGGAATGAGCGATATCAAAGCCATTATCAGCATTATTTTGCCCCAGGCTTTGAGGTTTTCCATACCCGCCTGGTCCAACGAGTATTCCATTATCCTCAAGGATTCCGCCCTTGCATTTGTTCTCGGAACTTCTGAAATCATGGCGCGTAGCCATTTTGTTGCCTCACGGACGTATCACCACCTGCCCCTTTACATAACGGCAGGATGCATTTATTTTCTTCTGACCTGGCTTGGGGTTCGGGCGTTATTGAAACTGGAAGCAAAGGTACGTATACCTGGGTATTCTCAGTAAAGGAAAAATATGACAAAGCCCAAAAAACCGATTCTGCGTGTCGAAAATATCTGTAAGATTCTCGGGGGAAAAGAAATCCTCAAATCCGTATCTTTGAGTCTTTACAAGGGGGAATTAAAGGTGCTCATTGGACCCTCGGGCGCCGGCAAAAGCACCCTTTTGCAATGCATCAATTTCCTTATTCCTCCGGATAAAGGGCGTGTGTGGCTGGAAGAGACTGAAATCCAAAGCCACAAAAAACGTGAACTTTATACATTTCGGCAGCAGGTCGGCATGATCTTTCAGGACTTCAACCTTTTCGATCATTTGAATGCACTGGAAAATGTCGCCATTGCACTTCGAAAAGTTAAAAAGATGAGCCGGCAGGCGGCCCGGGATTGCGCTGTTGCCGAACTTGAACGAGTGGGACTGGGGGATAAAACCACGCTGTATCCGGCTGAGCTGTCCGGCGGTCAGAAGCAACGGGTTTCCATTGCCAGAGCCCTTGCCATGGAACCCAAAATCATGCTTCTGGACGAACCCACATCCGCCCTCGATCCGGAACTAATCGGCGAAGTGTTGTCGGTTATCCGGAATCTGGCCCAAGGGGGAATGACCATGATTCTGGCCACCCATCAGATCGGTTTTACCCGATCTTTGGCCGATGAAGTGCTTTTCATGGAAAACGGCAGTATTATTGAACAGGGAACACCCGAAGATCTCCTTTCTCCGGACGCATGTACCCGTTCCAGAGATTTCTGCAGCCGACTCAATGAACTCTATGAAGAGGGTGTATAAATGGACACCATCTTTTTTACAGATCAGTTGATCCCGGCCCTGAACCGGGGATTAATCATGTCCATAAAGCTCATCATCCCATCGGCATTGATCGGTCTGATGCTCGGAATTGTCATCGGAACACTGCGAACATTCGGCCACTCTGCCGTTCGAAAAGCAGCCAACGGATATGCCATCATTTTCAGGGGAACCCCCTTGGTGGTACAACTCTTTTTACTCTATTTCGGACTCCCTAACCTTGGCATTTATTTAGACGCTTATACAGCAGCCGTCATTGGCTTTATTTTGTGCAGCGGCGCTTACCATTCCGAATATATTCGGGGCAGCCTTTTGTCCATCAAAAAAGGACAATTTTTGGCAGCACAATCCATGGGATTTTACACCTTTAAAACCATGTTCAATATCATCGTTCCACAGGCGGTTCGACGGGCCTTGCCCGGCTGTGGAAACGAGATCATATATTTGATCAAATATTCATCTCTGGCCTATATCATTACCTGTATCGAGCTGACCGGTGAAGGCAAGATCATTGCCACCCGAACCTTTAGGTATACAGAGGTTTTTCTGGTCATCGGGTTTTATTATCTGGTTCTGGTGACCATGGCCTCGTTCGTTCTGCAAAAACTTGAAGAAAGGTTCAAGGTTCCTGGATTTGGGAAAGCTTAGTACATGTATTCTTAAATACGATATCGTATTTATAACTTGCTTTATTCATTCTATATACGTAAAAGTTCAAAGTGCCTAAAGTGAACTAAAGTGCCTAAAGTTAAGGTATTCTAACAATTTTAATTATAATTGATCGCGCTGAAAGCGCGCTCCTCAACCCTGGCCCAGACCGGTCACCAATACAATATACTCAAAAAGTTATGTTTGTAATGGTCCATAAGCCAGATCAATATATGAACGATTCTCACCAGGGCGGGCTTTAGCTCATTTTAGGCACTTCAAACTTTAAACTTTTGGACTTCAGCTTATACGGAATAGTGTCCAGATAAAAACACATCATCGTGTTTATGAATTAGAGCACTAAGATTACCAAATATGAAAACATATACCCCCATAACCAAAGACATCCGAAGACGCATCTCCGATGCGCTGGGAGATGAGTGCATTGTTACAAATCAGGATGAAGTCGGAACATATTCCAAGGATGCTTCCGGTCTGAGTTATCCCCCTGAACTGGTCATCCGGGTTCAGGAAACAGCACAGATTCAAAGGCTCATGAGACTGGCCAATGAATATAAGTTTCCGATAATTCCTCGGGGCGGCGGATCGGGATTGGCAGGGGGTTGCCTGCCGGTTTTGGGCGGTGTGGTGCTGTCGCTGGAAAAGTTGAACCGTATTATTTCAGTAGATACGCAAAACCTTATTGCACAAGTTCAACCCGGAACCATTACTAAAGATTTACGGGATGCGGTCCAACAAAAAAAACTCTTTTTCCCGCCGGATCCGGCCGGGATGGATCAAAGCACCATCGGCGGCAACGCGGCCACAAATGCCGGCGGCCCATCATGTGTCAAGTACGGAACCACAAAGGATTACATCCTTGGCCTTGAAGCGGTGCTTCCCTCCGGACGGATGATAAATACCGGGACCCGGACCCGTAAAGGTGTGGTCGGGTACGACCTAACCCAACTTCTCGTCGGTTCTGAAGGAACGCTGGGAATCATCACCGGCTTGATTTTAAAACTGATCCCCTACCCGCCCGCCGTCAGCGCCATGACCGCCGTATTTTCAGACCTGCCATCGGCCATGCAGGCGGTAACTCAAATTCTGAACAGAGGACATCTGCCATCGGCCATTGAGTTTTTGGACGCCAAATGCCTCTTGCTGGTGAAAGATATTTTGTCGTTTCATGTTCCCGGCGAAAAATCCACACTGTTGATTATCGAGGTTGACGGTAACCCTGAGCAGACAAAACGCGACATCAAAACCATCGGAAAAATATTAAAGGAGGTTGGCGCAACGCATCTTCTTCCCGCTTTTAATGAAAAGGAACGCGGAGATATCTGGAATGTCCGGCGGCAGGTTTCTTTAAGGATTCACGACAATTATGCCCTTTACATTCCCGAAGACGTAGTGGTTCCCATCGGGAAAATCCCGGCCCTTGTGGCCGAACTTCCGAAATTCGAAGCTGAATATGGTCTTAAAATCTACGCTTTCGGCCATGCAGGAGACGGCAATATTCATCTCAACATCACGGCGCAAAATCGGGACAACATGAATCGGGTGGAAATGGGCGTGAAGGCCATACTGGCCCGGGTGATTCAGATGGGCGGTACAATTTCCGGCGAACACGGCATCGGCCAGGCAAAAAAACGATATTTGTCCATGGAGCTTTCAGCGGAAAGCATCCGGCTCCAGACCGAAATTAAAAAGGTCTTCGATCCAAATATGATTCTCAACCCGGGCAAGATTTTTCCGAAAGAAGATTTCAACAACCGTCTACTCTGAAAATCCGTAGTGAAACATTTCGTACTCGGTTTCTCCTCCCAGCAAAGCATCGATCTTGTCTTGATTTTTTTTTCTATCCTCGCTGGCCATCCATTTTTTCCAGTCTTCTGAAGAATGCCACGTACTGATCACCAGAAACAGATCGGGCCGGTCCATGCTTCTTAAGGTTTCACCGGAAATATAACCGGAATGATTTGTGGCAAGGGATCTGATTTCCCTGAAAAGGGGTATGATTTCTCTGGCTCTGTCTTCCGGCACGATTCGCTTAATGAAAATTTTAACAGCCATTTTGTCCTCCTTTGAGGTGAGTTATCATTTATGGATTAAATGAAACTGTTATCTTACAAAATTTATGTCTAAACAGAGCGGTTCCGGGTTCCCCGTTCAGCGTTCAAGGTTGTAAAAAACATTCAATTACAGCTCATTACGGTCTGTTTATAGCCAGTTGCAATACCCATTGGGCAAAAAAGTTAAGTGTCGCTGAATCCTTTATCACTCCTTTTAAGTTGGGGTGTTGGCGTTTTTAAACCGTGAACCTTGAACCCTGAACCCGGGTTATTAATAA
>PKTV01000259.1 GCA_002868985.1 Desulfobacteraceae bacterium
CTATGTAGCGATCTTTCTCATCCTGGGTGTATATGGCTATATGAACATTGAACAGAGTAAGATATGGAGAAATAGTGGAACATTATGGTCCCACGAATTGAAATACCACCCTGATAATCTTTCGGCTCTGTATAATAGAGGCGCCTATTATAGAGGTGAAGAGCGATACAGAGAAGCTTTGCATGATATAAATAAATACGTGGCGTTACACCCGGTTGACCCCCATGCGCTTGTTGAGAGAAGTATTTTATATGCGAAGGTACACATGTATGAAAATGCGTTACTGGACCTTAAAAACGCCGAAAAAATAGACCCCACACACTCAGAAATTTATAAAAACAGGTCTGTCATCTATGCCAGGATTGGCAACTATGATCAATCTCATTGGGAACTTAAAAAATATCTCAGCTTTGAACCTGATGATTCAGAAATGTGGTCAATATTAGCAACACTCAAGAGGTTAAAAATAAATAATCCAGAGTGACTTGCGATATCTGCTGATATGTCTGACAGTGTCAAGCAGAAAAGACCTATCCATTGCCCCTTGTTTTTTCGGGGGTTTTTTATTCCACATGCAGGGCATCAGCGATTGATGGTTTCTGCTATCAATCAACAGTCGTGAATTATTCCTAAAATATCAAGATGTACAGTGGATATATTGACTCAGATTTTGTAATACAAAACTGTAGATTGTGGCAAGACATCTACACTTCGCTTAAAACCTCCCTCCTAAAACATTGTGGCACTTGATTTTTATAAATTTTTATTGTTATAATCGCAACATAACATCTGATACATAGAAATCTCACAAGGAAACTATTCCAATGAATGAGGTTTATCTGAAAATGCCTTTGTAAAACCTCCTGAGGGAATAAGTATTCCAGTGGAGGTTTTATGCTTTTTCTTAAGAAAAAGCCAAACCTGTTGCAAAACAGGGACGAAAAACCTCAGGTCTCATGAAGATACCTGGGTTGCCGGTTACATCGTAACCGTATTTGACTCTATACTGAATTGAGAATAAAAAAAGGAGGGCAATGGTGAAAAAAAAATTGATTTGGTCATTGATGTTATTCAGTTTTACGCTGTTCGTTTTCGCTACTGTGGAGATTGTGCCTGCGCAGTCCCCGGCAGACTGCGACGCGTATGCACGGAATGAGGCTAATCGTTCTGGCAGCGTTGTGGGTGGTGCTGCTGTTGGCGCTGTAGGCGGTGCTGCATTTGGCGCCATTGTTGGTGACAACAGAAAAGCAGCAAGGCGGGGCGCAGCATTAGGTGCAGTTGTAGGAGGAGGTTCGCAAGCACATTCGAAAAGCCAGATACAGCAACGTGCTTACGATGACTGTATGTCGGGAAGAGTTAAGTTTTAATCACAATTACACGTCAAAATAAGGAGAAAAACATGTTTAAATTACAGCGGATCATATTTTCTATCGTTGCAGTGGCTTTGATTATGGGTTCAACAGGTGTTGTTTTCGCAGACACCGATGTTTCTAAAGACCTCACCAGTTCTGCCTGTAAAGACCTTGTGCGTTTTTCCGGAGAGGACCGCGTTATTGCACTTGCATTCGCTCATGGATACTGGCTGGGGAAGAAGGGAACGACCATATACAATCCAGCCAAACTAGGTGAAGCGTCTGATGAATTAATTGAGACCTGCTTGGACAACCCGAATGCAAAAGCACTCAAGACATTGGGTGACATTCTCAAGAAATAAAAATTAATCAATTCAATGTTTCATCTATGGTGGAAAATACGCTTTTTAGACCATTTAAATGAACAGCTTGACCTAATAAGGACAAGAAGGAAACCTTGACAGACAAAATGTTTTGGAAGGTTTCAAGCTATTGAAAAGAAATGGTTCCAAAGAACCCCCTTGGCGATAGTCTCTGATCGCCAAGGAACAGACCTCTCGGTGAAAGCAAATGTATGATCGGAGATGGACCAAGGAATCAGAAAATATCTGTAATGTCTTTGTCGACAAATATGGGTGCCTTACGAAAACAAGAGACACCCTCTGGTTCGCCCGGCTGTTTATTATAGCCCTTTTCCCCCTCGTAGTTACTATGCTCGCAGGATTTCCAGTTCGTTTTGCCGCAGCTGAAGAATCAGCACCACCAAAGTACACAATCCGAGAAGCGAACAGGGTTGATTTTGACGAGATGGTCAAGCACCGGGAAATCCGGGTTCTTGTTGCAAACAGCAAAACCTTTTATTGCATCGATCGTGGGAAACAAATGGGTATAACACACGACTGGATGAAGGCTTTTGAGGAATTTGTGAACAAAAAGACACAGGCAAAAACGTTAAAAACACATATAGTTTTCATCCCTGTAGCCAGAGATAAACTGATCCCTGGCCTATTAAAGGGTTATGGCGATATTGCTGCCTCCAACCTGACTATAACCCCTGAACGCCTGAAAAGTGTTGACTTCTCAGAACCTTTGTTATCCGGGGTCAAGGAAGTCCTGATTACCGGTCCCGCAAGTCTTCCAATTAACAACTTAGATGATCTTGCAGGCAAAGAGGTTTTTGTGCGCAAATCCAGCAGCTATTATGAAAGCCTGCTCGATTTGAACAAGAGCTTTAAAAAAACCGGGAAAGAAGCGGTAGAGTTGACCCTGGCCGACGAGAATCTTGAGGATGAGGACCTTTTAGAAATGCTCAATGCCGGCCTTATTCCAATGATTATCGTTGACAATCATAAGGCTCAGTTTTGGCAGAAAATTTTCCCCAGCATTAAAATACATGCCGATATTGCCCTAAGAACCGGAGGAGAGATTGCCTGGGCTTTTCGTAAAAACAGTCCGAAGTTGAAAACTGTTATCAATGAATTTGTAAAGGCAAATAGGAAAGGCACCCTCACCGGCAACCTGCTCTTCACGAAATACCTACAAAACATAAACTATGTTAAGAATGCGGTTTCAGAGAAAGAGCTTAAAAAATTCAATGATACTGTAGAGATTTTTGAAAGGTATGCCGGGGAGTATAATTTTGATTATCTAATGATTACAGCTCAGGCTTATCAGGAATCAATGCTTGATAACTCAATGAAGAGTAAAGCAGGTGCGGTAGGGATCATGCAGGTGCTGCCGTCAACAGCAGCCGATCCTAATGTCAATGTATCCAATATAGAAAAACTGGAAAATAATATCCACGCTGGCATCAAATATCTAAGGTTTATCTTTGACCAGTATTATAAGGATGAACCGATGAGCGAAGCCAATAAATTGCTCTTTTCCTTTGCCGCCTATAATGCCGGGCCTGGCAATGCAATTAAAATACGTCAAAAAACTGCTGAGATGGGACTCGATCCCAATGTCTGGTTCTACAATGCCGAGATTGCAGCTGCCAAGATAATTGGGCGTGAGACTGTGCAGTATGTCAGCAACATCTATAAGTACTACGTAGCCTACGCCCTGATTCGTGAAAGAGAGGATCAGAAAAAAAAGAGGGCGGGGAAACCGCGTCAGGAAAAACCCTAACAAGTCTTTGTCGTAATGCCTTGCAGGATAAAAAAGCTATAAGTTGACGGTAGATGAAAACTTGCGATGGCTGCTTTAAATCAAAACTCGTGAATACTTTCTTAAAGTGTGAAGATGTACAGAGGATATATTGAGTCAAATTTTGAATGACGAAACTTTAGATTGTGGCAAGTAATTTGAAGTTTCAAGATTCAATGAGAACTAATTCTCGCCCTATTCCATCCGTGAATTTATTGGTAATTAAATTTCACGCCAATAAATTTTAAAATAAATTCCCTATCAAGTTTTAGATTCTCTAATGTAAAAAGGGTTTACATCAGGATTAAAATTTATTAGTCCTTTTTTGCAATTCCTTCCAATTTATTCTTTGTCCGAGAATAAGAATTTTAATGTGAATAGATAGTTAAACATCAATTCCTTTGAGTAAAATAGAATAATATTACTGTGGCATGATAATTGCTTTTTTCCCACGAAAACAAATTTCATAGGGACTCAGATTTAATTCATAACAACCTTTCTGTAAAAGACTTGAGTTGCAGCGGATCAACCAACAAGGAGAAAAGAATGGAGAAGCGAATAGGAGGTATTTTCGTCGTATTAGTGTGCCTGCTGTTTACGGTTCAGGTTTTTGCTTCTGCTGATGCTGCGCTGCAGATCAAGACCGTTATATCCGGAAACACCGTGACCGTGGAACAGATTTTGAGTGATGATAAAGTCCTGCTCTCCGTAACCGACGCCAATAATGACCCTTTTCTTGGTTTGATAGCCCAGGACTTTATCATTTCTTCAGGAGAGAGAACAGCTCAGATAATTTCGGCCCAGCCGATTTCGGAGACCCTTGAGGTTCCCCGTAATTTCGTTCTGGTGCTTGACAACTCCTATTCCATGTTCCTTAGCAAGGCAGTGGAGCCGCTCCTGACTGGGGTTGACGTATTCTTTAAAATGCTCAGGCCTATCGACCGGATGCAAATCGTTGTCTTCAGTAAAAAAGAGAAGGTGACAATGGGAGGACGAGACCTCCGGGTCCGGAGCTTCGAATCCAAGAATATTGTCGACCTGAAAAATTTTGTCATCGACGCCTATGAGAAATCCATGACCGACACGACCGTCCTCTACGAAGCTATGTATGCAGGGCTTCAGCTCATGCAGGAAATGCCGGAGAATGAGCCCAGGTTCATGGTGGTGATGTCCGACGGTGAAGACATTAACAGCACTGTAAATGCGCAGATGGTGATGGAGGCAACAGAAGGACTTGGCCGTTTTCACGCCTATGGAATTGACTACATGCCCAAACCGGAAAAAGATAAATTTTTGACAGCCTTTGCCGAAGGAAATGACGGCGAAACCTGGAAGGCGACCACTGCGGCCAATCTTGTGCCCATCTTCGAAAGCGTCGCTTCCAAGGTAGAACATTACTATATCGTCCGTTATCTCTTTCCCACCAAGGGAAGTCTCACCGTTTCCCCAACGACGTTGACAATTGACGAGGTTCAAAATTTCGATGCATTAGGCGGGAAAACCGCATCGGAGGCCTCGGTCGTACGACAAATGTATGCGTCCACCCTGACCCTGCACCCGACAGTGGATACGGCCTACAATATCGACCATTGGAAACTGACGGTTGCCAATTCCCTCGGCACCGTGGCCAGCGAGAGTGGCAATGGTTCTCCGGCCGTCGAAATTTACCTTCCCCTCAAGACCGACGATATCGTTAATATGGCCAGAGGGGGAGATCTCATGGTCACCATGGAGGTGACGGACGATAAGGGACAAACCGTCGAGATGAACGCCGAGCCGGTAAAGGTGATCTTCCAACGGACCACCGGCAGTCTTGGGGTTTCTCCGGCGAAGCTCACCATTGAAGAGATCAAGACCATCGACTCTTCGCCGATGCTCGGATACATCTATTTCGATGAGGGATCCTTCGATATTCCCACCCGTTATATACGCCTTGCCAGCCGGGATGAGACAGCATCTTTCGATGAAACGAGTTTCGGCGACACAATGGAAAAATATTACCAGGTGTTGAACATCATCGGCAAGCGTCTTATCGACCACCCAGAAGCAACGATTATTCTCATGGGGTGCAACACAAATTCAGGCCCGGAAAAGGGCAATGAAAAGCTCTCTTTAAGGCGTGCCAGTGCGGTCAGGGACTATTTCCTGTCAATTTGGGGAATAGCACCGGAACGAATTCGGGCTGAGGAGCAAAATCTCCCGGATAAGCCGAGCAGCCAAAGGACTGAGGAAGGTAAGGCGGAAAATCGGCGGGTCGAAATACTATCGGATGTGCCGGAAATTCTCGCTCCGATTCGAAGTACGTATTTTGTCACCAAGATCGACTCCGATACCCTGACCTTTCAGCCGACGATTAAGGCGTTACACGGAATTGCCAATTGGACCGCGACGGCTGAAAACCGAAGCGGCATTGTCGCCACCATTTCAGGCCAGGCAGAACCTCCTGCCGAGATACAGCTCCCCCTCGAATCGGATAAACTTAACGAACTGGTTGCAGCAGGCTACATTACGGTCAGGATGGCAATTGAGGACAGCAAAGGCCAGCAACTCATCATGACCGCAATGCCGGTTACCGTCAACTTTATCCAGACCAGTCAGCGGTTGGCCCAAAAACAGGATTACCGAATCCAGGAGAAGTATGCATTGATCCTCTTCGATTTTGACAGCGATGCAATCTCCGTAGGCAATGAAGAGATCGTCACCAAGATCGTTTCCCGGATAAAGGAACTGACGCAGGCGACGGCCGAGATCGTCGGACATACCGACAACATAGGCAAGGAAGAATATAACATCAAACTTTCAGAACGCCGGGCCTTGTCAGTATACAGGCTGTTGGGGGCCATCTTCGGCGAAGAGGCTGCGAACCGTATTCGCCATCATGGGGTAGGTCCCTATGAACCGCTTTATAATAATGCGACACCCGAAGCCCGGGCCTTCAACCGAACAGTAACCATTACGCTGGAATATATGGCGACCGGTGAGGGGACTTGAGAAGGAACGTTGTCCAACTGTTAACTTCTTTTCGGAAGAAACAACGTGGCGAAAGAATAAAAGAGTTCACTAAATCTTTTTCCGGGGTTTTGTCGAATCCGCGTTGCTAGGCGATTGGGTTCTGAATGGATGCTCGGCTTTAATATCACTCCGGGCGTGACGAATTTCATCGATAGATGGATCAAGGGGATGTGAATAGGCACATGGCAGCTCTGATGGAAAATATTAATCTCATGGCCGACGACCCGGACAAGAATTTGGTCATGATCATGAAGGACGGGAAGGTCTACAACAATACTTTGTAATCCATTTTTTTCAATTGATAGTGAGCAGGGCTAAAATGATGACTCTGCTTTTTTAAAACACCATATAGCTGCTGATATGTCTCACAGTGTCAAGTAGAAAAGACCTATCCTTTACCCCTTTTTTATCGGGGGTTTTTCATGTCATATGCAGGGCATAAAAGGCCATAAATTTAAGAGCAGCAAAACTATCAATTGCTGCTGATAAATTTAAACTCGTGAATGATTCTTGAATTGTGAAGATGTACAGTGGCCATGTAGATTCTTAACTTTAATTTCGATCCGAAAAAGTTTAGATTGTGGCAAGACATGTGGAGTTATATTCTCAATAAATGTGAGGCACCCATGAAAAAACTCTTCCTATTA
>PKTV01000176.1 GCA_002868985.1 Desulfobacteraceae bacterium
ACTTTACATATCGCAATGGCGGAAAATTAGGCGGAACTCATGGCGCAAGGTTTATCATTTCAGACGGTGAGATAGAACTTCTAACACCTGTTTTCAAGCTCGAAAACATACATTTTGGTAAAATTGAAGCTGAAATGACAATGGAAAATCAGAGGCTTAAAGTTAAGCGATGCATCATAAATGCAAGTCCGCTGGATGGTAACGTGTCCGGTCTTATCAACTTAAGGGAACCTTTGGGACAAAGTTATTTAAGACTTTTAGGCGTCATTAAACCAAACCAAGAATTCCTTGCAGAACTGGGAAAAGATCTTCCGACAAATTTATTGCCTGAAGAGATATTTAGCAAAAAAGTGATTCGAATCCGAATTTATGGTACGTTGGACGAACCCCGTTTTTTTCTGGATTAATCAGGAAGTTGCGGATGATAAATTCTATTTTTTTGAATTCATTCAAATTTAGATCATGAAACGATATCTTACCATATTGAATATTTTATTTATTGCCGGCATTGTTTTTTTTATAGTGAAGGTGTTTTATAAAATCGCCACAGCCAAAATCGATTATAGCACTTCTTCCAAAACAACAGCCAGACATCTTGTCCCAAATAAAAGCACAACGCAACATAAGCTGTCTCATTACCAGGCAATTATCGAGCACAATCTGTTCAAAACAAAAACAGAAACCGGAAGTGGACCCGACGAACTCGACATAGGAACCCTTAAACCCACAGACTTAAATTTGGTTCTACTGGGGACGATTACGGGTGATAAGAAAGAAGCCTATGCCGTCATTGAAGATACTGCTGTAAAGAAACAGGATCTTTACAGAATCGGAGACACCATCCAAAATGCAACGGTGAAGATAATCTTAAGAGAAAAGGTGATACTTAATGTCAACGGTAAAGATGAAATATTAGGGATAGAAAAGGTTAGCGGAAGTCGTGGATTAAGGAGTTCTTCCACGAAATTGGGCAGGACAAGTTCTCAAAATATAACCGTAAAACGTTCCCAGATAGATACAGCCATTAAAGATGCAAATACCCTTATGAAACAGATAAGGATACGACCAAATTTTAAAAATGGAAAACCTGACGGTTTCCGTTTGACAGGTATCAGACCAAACTCTATTTTTTATAAAATGGGTTTGAAAAGTGGAGATGTCATCATGGGTGTGGATGGTAAAGATATCGAATCTGTTGACGATGCTTTAAAGTTTTATCAAAATTTGCAGTCATCCTCCAAGGTCCAGCTTCAGATAAAACGAAGGGGCCGACTCAAAACCATTGACTATCGTATTGAATAAACGATAAATATGTGATATACTAAAAAGGTTTTTTACGATCCTTTAAGATTTTTGGTTCCCAAATGTATTTTTGATGAATTCGCAAAAGCTCGAATTCATTTTGTTTTTGGTTTTATGGCATACATTCTTTGTGGCCAAATTTTGTTGTTTTAACGGGTAATTGAGTGCAAGCTGGTCGCAAAAGGGTTCTTGTTTTACTTTTTATGGAGCCCTAATCTTTAAGCGACTGAAAATCGGATTAAATAAAAACAACACCGTAGAATCATCAATGATGAAATCACACGAACGCGGTTCAAAAACCATTAGATACATATTTACCCTCATTGTGCTGATATTGACATTGAATCTGTCAATGGGTGCTCAAGCCAAACCTTCTGAACAGACTGCCAAATCATCAGATGCTAAGAAAGAAACACAAGGGAAACAGGATTCAGAACGATTCATTTCAATAGATTTCAATAATGTGGATATCAATGTTTTTATTAAATTTATCAGTGAATTGACGTCAAAGAACTTTGTCGTTGATCAACGTGTAAGAGGAAAAGTAACGATAATTTCACCCAGCAAAATTTCTGTCAAAGAAGCTTACAAAGTGTTTGAATCAGTTCTGGAAGTCCATGGTTTTACCACCATCAAAGCCGGAGAAGTAACTAAAATCGTTCCATCTCCTGATGCACGATCAAAAAACATTGAAACACGGCTTAAACAAGAGGCCGCTTCTCCGGAAGATCGGGTGGTCACTCAATTGATACCCTTAAAATTCGCAAATCCATCTGAAATAAAAAGGCTGTTCGCTCCACTGGTTTCAAAAAGCAGTGTTATCCTGGATTACCCGCCGACAAACATGCTGATTATAACCGATGTATATTCAAACATAAAACGATTGATTCGGATCCTGAATGCCATTGATGTGGCCGGCATGGGAGAGGAGGTTTCTGTCATTCCGCTCGAGTATGCTGAGGCCACAAAATTTGTTAAAATCCTTGATTCTGTTTTTCAGACAAAAAGAAAATCTAAAGGAAAAAGCACGCTGATGGATGCCCAGTTTGTCGCCGATGAAAGGACCAATACCATTATTGTAATGGCCAGCGAGGTGGAAACCTCAAGGATTAAAAGGCTGATCAACATGCTGGATCGGGAAACACCCCGAGGGAAAGAGAAGATCCACGTCTATTACCTTGAAAACGCCAATGCTGAAGATTTGGCCAAAGTTCTTCAGGAATTACCAACGAAAAAGACCGGGGGCCCCCAAAAGAAGCTTCCGTTTGTTTCGGAAGATGTTAAAGTAACCGCAGACAAAGCGACCAACAGTCTGATTATCATGGCAGGTAAGGAGGATTACCTGGTCCTGGATGAGATCATCAAAAAACTGGATGTTCCAAGGTCTATGGTTTATATTGAATGCCTGATTATGGAAGTGAATGTAAACAAGGAGTTTAATCTAGGCGTCCAATGGCAAGCAGGGGGTACGACCAGAATCAACAATAAAGATGCGGCATTTGGCGGGGGATTTAAACCCGAAGTGCCTATAATTTCGTCAGGTTCTGCCGCCACATTACCGTCTCCGGCAGGTTTCTCACTGGGAATATTCAGCGAAGTGATTACCATCGGCGGCATCACCTTCCCCAATCTTTCTGCTATCGTAAATGCGTATAAAAAAGACAAGGATGTTCATTTTCTCTCCACACCTCAGATTCTGACCACAGACAATGAAGAGGCAAGCATTACGGTTGGAAAGAATGTTCCGTTTCAGACCCGATCGGCTGCAGATAGCGGGGTGGAGACATACAGTTCCTATGAGTACAAAGATGTTGGCATCACCTTGAAAATTACCCCTCAAATCAGTCACGACCGCCTGGTACGGCTCTATATCAATACGGAATCGACCAAACTCGATCAACAGTCAACGACGTCTTCGGATCGTCCCACAACACTAAAGAAAACCGTCGATACAACGGTGATTATCAAAGATACAAATACGGTTGTCATTGGCGGGTTGATTGATGACAGTTTTTCTGAAACAAGATATACAGTTCCCTGCCTGGGAGACATCCCTTTGCTTGGTTATTTGTTCAAAACAACGGCAAGGGGGGGCGACAAGACGAATCTTTACGTATTTATCACCCCCCACGTTGTTGAAAATCCTGCTGAAGCAAAAGCGATTTTGGATAGTAAAAAAGATGAAATTGACCAAATCAGAGAGGGAAAAATCAAAATGTACGAAAAAAGTCTGGACATACCCGAACAATATCCCAAAGAATAAAGCAAGTTTTTATTAATCATTCCTTGAAAACAAACAAACCGTCGAACAGCATGCAAAAAAACCTTTCCCAGATATTCAGAGAAAACCTCAACATTTCAGAAGAAGATCTAAAAGAGGCTCAAAGGATAAAAACTGAAAAAGGAGGCGATTTCGGAGAAATACTTGTCACAAAAAAAATGATTACCGAGAGACAGCTCCTTGAAGCTTTGAGCATCCAATATGACATTCCTTTTTGGCCTGAGCTGCCCCTTGAAAAATATAAAACCGATTTTACCGACCATGTTCCGATTCAGTTTCTAAAAAAATATATCATGGTTCCCCTCATCAGTGAAACCCAGTCCCCCGGCTTTGAAGGAAAACCGAATGACAAAAATTGGCAAGATTCAAAAGAAAATCTAATTGAATATGAATCGGTCATCGCCGTAAATAACCCTGCTTGCATACAGCCAATGGATGACCTGATCAGGATTCTTGGATGCCACGATGTCAAGCTTGTTCTTTCAACAAAGGATGCAATTTCATTTGCCATCAATATATCCTATGATCTTAGCAGGGACTCCGCCGAGCAGCTTGTTCAAGATATGGAAGAAGACGGCAGTTCCATTATCAGCGAGATAGAGGAAAGGGCGGATTTGCTGGATGACATCAGTGATGCACCCATCATAAAACTTGTGAACCACATTATTTCCCAATCCGTGAAAGCACGGGCAAGCGATATTCATATCGAACCTTACCGGGACAGTTTCAAGGTTCGCTATCGTGTCGACGGTATTCTGTATGACCTTTTGTCTCCTCCCAAATGGGTCCAGCCGGCGCTTATCTCAAGAATTAAGGTTATGGCAAAGATGAACATTGCGGAAAAACGCCTTCCTCAGGATGGTCGTTTGGATGTAAAAATCGGTAATCAGGAGATTGATGTGCGGGTGTCCACTATACCGACATCCTTTGGAGAACGTGTGGTACTCAGGCTTCTTGACAAATCAGGCTCCTTAATGTCACTTTCGGATCTCGGACTTAAATCCGACAAACTGGATCTGCTTGAAAACCTTGTGAAATCTCCCAATGGAATTATCCTTGTAACCGGACCCACCGGCAGCGGCAAGACCACAACCCTCTATGCCGTCTTGTCATCAATCAATAAACCGGATATCAATATTATCACCGTGGAAGATCCCATTGAATACAAGATTGAAGGCATCAACCAGATACAGGTCAATCCAAAGATAAACCTTACCTTTGCCAGCGGCCTTAGATCCATTGTTAGACAGGATCCGGATGTTATTCTGGTGGGTGAAATACGGGATCGAGAGACAGCTGAAATCGCAGTTCAGTCAGCACTAACAGGCCATCTTGTTTTTTCCACACTTCATACCAACGATTCTGCAAGCGCCATTACGCGCCTTGTGGATATCGGTGTTGAACCTTTTTTAATTTCATCATCCATTTTGGCTGTTGTTGCCCAGAGACTGATTCGAGTTCTTTGTGAAGATTGCAAAGAGGCTTACACCCCTGATGAACTGGCCTTAAGAAGTATTGGAATTACCGATGACCAATTCCAAGAGTCTGTTATTTGTAAGGCAGTAGGATGTGAAAAATGTTTTCATACAGGGTACAAAGGGCGGAGAGGTATTTTTGAAATGATGATTTTAGATTCCAGCTTAAAAAGCCTCATACTTAAGACCTATGATTCGAACCAGATAAAAAATGAAGCCTTGAGTCGGAATATGATTACCCTGCGCGAGGACGGTGTACAAAAGGTTTTAGGCGGCATTTCAACAATAGAAGAGGTCCTCAGAGTTACTCAGAAATAAACAATGAAAAAAACATTGTATTTTGTCATTTTTTTTATCGTTTTGAACACGTTTTACGGGAGTATTCTTGCCGGACAGGATGTGAATATTGATGATCATCCCCAAGTTTCACATGAAGCTGAAGAGAACTCGGAGAATGCGTCCCTTTATCCCATCAAATTTTATCAAGATTATATTTCAAGTGTTGACGGTAATCGCTGCCTGATGCATCCGACATGTTCACAATACTGTATAGAAGCATTTAAAAAACATGGCACCTTCTTGGGATGGATCATGTGCTCGGACCGTTTCATACGTTGCGGTCGAGACGAGAACAAATTGTCGGATCCGGTCTGGATAGACGGTGAAAAGCGCAGCTATGATCCTGTAAGTAATAATGACTTCTGGCGGAAGTAATTAATCATCATGCAGATCCGAAACACCACCACTGTTTATCTGCTCTTTACGTTTTTTAGCATATTTTTTCTTTTTATCACCTTTGCGCAATCTTTTGCCGGCTCTGGATCTCAAGGCGTCCCCAACCCCTCTCTTATCCTTAATCCTGATAAACAGTTTAATTATGCACAAGATCTTTTTTCAGCCAAAGATTATTTAACGGCTGTAAACGAATACAAGCGATTTATCCATTTTTTTCCAAAAGATGAAAGGGTAGAATTGGCGATGTTCCAAGTCGGCATGTCCTACTTTCTTGGCAGACATTTTAATGAGGCCGTCAATTCCTTTAAAAAATTAACAGATCAGGATTTTGAAACCGAATATTCTATAAAATCGTATTTTAAAATTAGTGAAGCCTACATAACATTAAAGGCCTTTGACTTTGCCTTGATCAATCTTAACAATCTTATCACGATTACAAAAGATGAGAATATAAGAGATGAAGCCTACTACAGAATAGGATGGATTTATGTCGAAACAGCATCCTGGGATAACGCCAGACATTATTTTGAAAAAATCAGCCCTAAGAATAGAAATAAATTCAGACTTGAAAGACTTGCGGATGAACTTGACAAGGAAACATTAATCCCCCAAAAGGATCCGAAGCTTGCGGGATTTTTATCGATCATTCCAGGGGGAGGATATCTTTATTGTGAAAGATATCAGGATGCACTGATCGCCTTTTTGTTGAATGGTGGTCTGATATTAGCCGCCTATGAATCTTTCGATAAAGGACATAATGCACTTGGCGGACTCCTTACGTTTGTCGGGTTCGGCTTCTATGCCGGAAACATATACGGTGGTGTAACAAGTGCCCACAAATTCAATCGAAAAGAAACCAATCAATTTATTTATAAATTAAAAAAGAATACCCGAGTTAACCTTTCGGCTGATTTGGAAAACAAAAGTGTTTGCCTTTCCTTCCGATTTTTCTTTTAATTCCTAACCCGGAAAAGCCGGAACCAAAAATATTTGCCACAAAAGCACTAAGACCCGCCCGCCTCGCCTAAGGCGAAGCCGATGGCGGGCAGGCACAAAGGATATATTTATCATTCTTTCTTCGTGCCTTGGCGCCTGAGTGGCAAAATGGAAAAAGTTTTGTTAAAAAAAACAAAATTCAAATTTAAATAAATAAGAGAAGAATTTGAAATTTCTATTTTTGGAACCATTTTTTGGCGGATCACATAAAGATTTTGCTCGAGGTCTGGTTTCACACTCTAAATACAAGATCGATCTCGTTACGCTCCCTGCCCGTTTTTGGAAATGGCGGATGCGAGGCGCAGCCTTATACTTTGTAAAAAAAATTCCCCCTCTTAAAAGC
>PKTV01000564.1 GCA_002868985.1 Desulfobacteraceae bacterium
GGCACAAAGGATATATTTATTATTCTTTCTTCGTGCCTTTGTGCCTTAGTGGCAAAATGGAAAAAGTTTTGTCAAAAAAAGCACAAAATTCAATTTTAAGTAAAAAAGAGACACCTGATAATACAAACCGAAAAGGTCAAAAAATGAAAATCGCCTTTATGATGGATAGATTGGAATCCATCGAACCGATATTAGAAACCACCAGTCACTTGATGTACGAGTGCAATCAGAGGGGGCATACGGTTTATTTTCTTGAACCTCATGATATTTATATCCGTGGAGGCGAGGTTGTCGCCAGGATGCGAAACATCACCGTCTCACCGGATCTTTCCATGAAAAAATACTGGAGATCTGCAATAAACTGTCTGAAAAAAGATGAACTCATTTTTGAAACCGTGACCGAACTCGACGTTTTGTTTTTAAGAAAAGATCCCCCCCTTAATTATCAAGCCATGGAATTCCTTTCACCCATCAATGACCGGGTGTTTATGATCAATTCCACCAGCGGACAGATTATCGGCAACAGCAAATTATATACACTGAATTTTCCGGACATCATTCCGGTGACGCACGTATCCAGAGACCCAAAAAGGCTAAAAAAAATCATTGATGATTTCGGGGGGGCCATGGTGATTAAACCCTTGCAAAGATTCGGTGGTGAAGGCGTTATCAAAGTCAGTACAAAGGACCAGGAAAATCTGAATTCACTGATCAATTACTACGTCAAAGGATATGAAAATTATCCGGAACGTGAAGCGATTATGGTGCAGGAATTTATGGAAATCGTAAAAGAAGACGGGGATATCAGGATTTTGCTGTTAAATGGAGAGATCCTGGGCGCCATGCGGCGAAAACCCAAAAAAGGAGATTTCAGAACCAATGTTCACGCTGGTGGTCATGTATTGAAACATGAAGTGACGGATCGGGAAAAAGAAATCTGCCGGGCAATCAAAGACCGCCTGATTAAAGACGGCCTCTATTTTGTGGGGATCGACATCATCGGAGACAAGCTGGCGGAAATCAACTGTGTCAGCCCGGGAGGCATACCCCGTATCAATCGACTGGACAATGTAAAACTGGAAGTCAAGGTCATCGATTTCGTGGAACAAAAAGCAATGAAAATGAAAGCTCAAGTTTCGCACCCTTAATCTTTGGCAACGCCAATACAGTGTTGCAGGCCGGGAAAATTTATTAGGTAAAATTATATGAATGCGATCGCTAAACTGTAAAAATCAGCATAAGCCTGGATATGGTGACGGTACTTGAAACGTAAACTTTTATTTTTCATTCACATTTTTATCATTTTATTATTGCCGCTTTCCTGTGGAAAGCAGCCGAATCATCACTTTCTAAAAATAGGGTTGCATGAAGAACCCAAGACCTTGAATATCTGGCTGGCCAGTGATGCCAATTCAAAGAATATTTTATCCCTGATCTATCAGCCGCTGTATTTGCGTGATCCTGAAACACTCACCCTGATCCCCTGGCTTGCCGACGGCGAACCGATATATCACCCGGATACAATTTCATATACCGTCCGTCTCAAACCGGCAAAGTTGTCGGACGGTTCGGATGTTACATCAAAGGATGTAGCCTTTACCGCCGGCCTCATAAAAGAATTTAGAGTCCCCCGTTACTATTCCAGTTGGAAATTTATAAAAAAAATAGAAACACCGGACAAACACACCGTCCGGTTCTACCTTGAAGAACCGAAAGCCATATTTTTGACCCGGACACTGACGTCATCGATTGTATCAACAAAAGAATGGGCAAATATTGCGCAGACCGCCAGAGCCAAACAAAAACCACTGAAAGCCCTAATCAATCACAAAATCGAAACACCGGTCGGGTGCGGCCCCTTTGTTCTAAAAAAATGGCAGCAGGGCACTTATGTTCATCTTCAAAAAAACAGGTATTTTTTCGGCCTTGGTCAGGACATCGGCGGTCGAACTCTCGGCCCGTATGTGAATGACCTTCTTTTCAAAGTGTACGGAACCTCTGATGTTGCCGTACTGGCCTTGAAAAAGGGGAGTATCGATATGTTCTTGTGGGGAATCCAACCCGGATACATCGATGACTTAAAGCAGCAAAAGAACATCCAGATCTTTTATAGTAAAAAAAGCGCTGTATATTTTATGGGCTTTAACTTGAGATCGCTGCCGTTCAGCGATGTCAGCCTGAGACGGGCGATTGCCGTTCTGGTTGACAAAGAGTTCATCATTTCTCGCATTCTCCAGAAATACGGAACCTGCATGGACTCTATCGTCCCGCCGGGGAACCGATACTGGTTTTGTTCGGATGTCTCCCGCTACGGAGAAGGCATGGATCGAGACAATCGCATTAAAACAGCCTATCATATTCTTCAAAAATCCGGATATACTTGGGAAGAACCGCCCGTTGATGGAAACGGCAGGGTGGTTCCTGGCAAAGGAATACGGCTCCCAAACGGCCAATTGATGGAAAAATTCACGATTCTGACGCCTCCGGCCGATTACGACCCACACCGGGCCATGAGCGGTATGATGATACAGGAATGGCTCAGGGCCTTTGGCATGCCGGCGATTTCCCGACCAATGGCCTTTGGGGCTCTGCTTACACAGGTTAAAGAGCGACATGAATTTGATGCCTTTATTCTGGGATATGGAAGATTGTCTATGGATCCCGATTATTTGAGTAATTTTTTTCACTCTGCCAACGACAAAGAACGGGGCTGGAACATGAGCGGATACAAAAACCCGGAGTTCGACCGTATTGCCGAAAAATCTGCAAGTGAGATGAATCGGGAACAACGCAAAAAACTGATCTTTAAGATGCAAAAAATTATTATGGAAGATGTTCCTTATATCCCCATTTATAATCCAGCACTCATTGAAGCCGTTCGCAAGGATACATTTACGGGCTGGGTGGAAACCTTGGACGGAATTGGAAATCTCTGGTCCTTTTGCCTGGTCAAACCCAACCCAGGCAAAACCGTCCAATAAAACTTTTAATCACGAAAACACGAAATATGGAAATCCGAAAATTTATCTTCAAAAGACTGATCGAGATATTCGTAATTTTTTTTGTGATCTTAACGGTACTTTTTTTGCTGTTCCGTTTAGCACCCGGCGACCCGGTAACCCGGATGGTCGACCCGACCATGACCCCGGAAGATGCCGCACATTTAATCGCCCAACTGGGGCTCGATCAACCGATCTGGCTGCAGTATATCTACTATCTCAAAAACTTCTTTACCGGAAATTTCGGAATTTCTTTTCATTACGGCGTGGCGGTGTTCTCGATTATTTTGAACCGGCTTCCAAATACCATCCTTCTGTTTTCCACTTCTATCCTTCTTTCGGCGTTCGTCGGAATTTTTTTAGGGAAAATCGCATCCTGGCACAAAGGAGAAAAAACCGATACCTGGATGACCCTCGGAGCGCTGATCTGCCATACCCTCTTTCTCCCATGGCTGGCTTTAATTCTGATCTGGATTTTCGGATTCAATATCGGATGGTTTCCCCTAAACGGTATGATTTCACCAGAGATATGGCTGGATTCGTCATCCGGATTCTGGTTGAAATTCTTGGATGTCGCGCATCACATGGTTTTGCCTCTGGCCACTTTATTTTTGATTCATTTTGGAAGTTACCTGCTCCTAATGCGCAGCAGTATGCTGGACACACTCAGAGAAGATTATATTTTAACGGCAAGGGCTAAAGGGCTAACGGAGAAAGTTATCCGAAATCATCATGCAGCACCCAATGCAGCACTTCCGGTCGTGACCAGCGTGGGCATTAGCCTGGCATTTTCCCTCGGCGGCGGCGCCCTTACGGAAACGGTATTCAGCTGGCCGGGGATCGGGCGAGAGCTGGTCTTTGCCGTCAGCAACAGTGATTATCCTCTGGCTCAGGCCTCTTTTCTACTGATTGCGACGGTGGTTCTGATTTCCAATCTGGTGGTGGATGTTCTTTACGCCTACCTGGACCCGAGGATTAAGTATTGACAGGAGAGCAGATGACAGAGAACAGATCGATTCAAATATCAAATGATAACAAAAGAAGTCCCAAAAAGTTCCCGATGGTTGAGCGCTTTCTAGAAGGCTGGTCGGTCTATAAAGAGAACCTGATTGGCAAAATCGGTCTGACCCTGCTGGTCATTTTTGCGCTAATGGCTTTATGCAGCTTTTTTCCCCCCATGATCGATCCCATGTACCATCCCATGACCGGCGTAGATCCTAATATCTCCCACTCCACAAGTCCGAGCTGGCGTCACTGGCTGGGAACGGACTTTATCGGACGCGATATTCTGTGCCAGCTTTTGGCCGGTGCCCGCATCGCGTTTATGGTCGGGATCTCTGCAGCATTTATGAGCATCCTTCTCGGTACAGTCATTGGCATGATTGCCGGCTATTCAGGTAAAATTGTGGACACACTCCTTATGCGCCTGGCAGATATGATTATGGTGATGCCGACCCTGCTGGTCGTGCTAATTTTGTCTTCTTTGTTCGGACAGTTAAATATTTGGACGATTGTCCTGCTTATTGCCCTGTTTCGCTGGCCGGGAGTTTCGCGCGTTATCCGGGCCCAAACACTCTCTTTGAAGGAAAGGCCATTCATAGAGGCTGCCAAAGTCGCCGGGGCTTCCCATTTTCGTGTCATTTTTCGTCACATTATGCCCAATGTGCTGCCCCTGTCACTTTTGTACATGACGTTTCGTGTCACTTCAGCCATCATCATAGAGGCAGCGCTGGCATTTTTGGGATTCGGAGATCCGAGCACCGTCAGCTGGGGCATGATGCTGCAATGGGTATGGAAAACCGGACACATGTTTCAGGCTCCCTACTGGTTGCTGCCCCCCGGCATCTGCATTTCACTTTTGACGCTTTCATTTTACATGCTGGGCCGCGCTATGGAGGAAGTGCTGGATCCTCGACTTAGAAAGGAGATCGCACAAGAATAGAATGGCGCTATTGACCGTTAAAAACTTGAGTGTCGGGTACCATACTCGAAAAGGGTTCCTAAAATCAGTTCAGGGGGTTTCGTTTGCTCTGGATCAGGGTAAATCCCTGGGCCTTGTCGGAGAATCGGGCTGCGGCAAAACAACCATCGGCATGGCGATAATGGGATTGCTGCCCGACAATGCCACTGTCACCGACGGGAAGATTCTGTTTGAAGATCAAGATCTTCTTAAGATGTCGAAAAAGGAGATACGACAGGTTCGTTGGAAAAAGATCGCAATGATTTTTCAAGCAGCCATGAATGCCTTGAATCCGGTTCATCGAGTCAGTGAGCAGATTTCAGAGGCTATTTTGGCGCATGATGCCGAAATATCTGAAGAAGCAGCCATGAAACAGGTTGAAAGCCTCTTTCAGCTGGTGGGGATACCGCTGGACCGTATGAGAGACTTTCCGCATCATTACAGCGGCGGCATGAAACAGCGTGCCATTATTGCCATGGCACTGGCTTGCCATCCACCGCTGATCATTGCAGATGAGCCCACAACCGCCCTGGACGTTATTGTGCAGGATCAAATTTTAAGCGCCATCAAAGATTTTCAAAATAAACTGAAAATCAGTGTGATATTCATATCCCACGATATCGCCGTTGTGGCAGATGTTTGTGATAACATTGGCGTTATGTTCGCCGGCCAGCTGGTGGAATATGGTCGCATTGAAGAAGTTTTTGATGCGCCGATGCATCCTTATACCAAATCGCTGCTGGCTTCGTATCTGACATTGGACAAAGATGTCGTTCAATTAAACGCTTATTCAGGAAACACTCCAGATCTCATTCATCCGACAACAGGATGCCGTTATTGTGAACGGTGCTCCGTTGCAAAAGCCGTTTGCCGTCTCAGGGCACCTGAATGGGTAGAATATTCGCCAACTCACAAGGCCTTTTGCGATCAATGCAAGTAAAGATCCTGACCCATCTTGGATCCCGCCATGCGGGGGAGGACCAAGCTTTGGTTATCCCCAGAGGGATTTGCTTTGTTGGAAGTTCATTGAATTATTGAAATTACAAATCACAAATGATTTCCAATGACCGAAATTCGAAAATCCAAACAATGTATCCCCTGGAAGGTTTTGGTCATTGAATATTGGAATTTGTGATTTATTTGTAATTTGGTGCTTGGAATTTGTGATTTTAGACACAAAACTCCAAGGCAGAGCCATCTATCTCTAAGCTATCCCAAAGGACCAGGTTTTCAATGTAAAAAATAAAAAAAAGGTTCTATAATGAAAGCCCCAAACAAAGTTATCATACAGCTGGAACACATCTCTAAAACGTTCCGAACGAGTGCCTCTTTGTTTAAAAAAAACCAAAAAGAGGTTATTGCGCTCAAACAGGTATCTTTAAATATCTATAGAGGTGAAATTTTCGGGTTGGTCGGAGAAAGCGGCAGCGGCAAAACCACAACCGGTCGTCTCATCGTTAAACTGGAAGAGCCGGACGATGGAAAATTATTGTTTGACGGGAAAGACATTACCAAAATCAAAGGAAAGGCCTTGAAAAATTTTCGCAGGAAGGTACAGATGATTTTCCAAGATCCCTACCAGTCTCTAAATCCTTATCTTTCAGTGTATGATAGCGTTTCTGAACCTCTGGTCATCCACAACGTAGGGAATTCAGAAATCCGCAAGGATATGGTCCGGGAAAGTCTGAATTCTGTGGGCCTTACCCCTCCGGACGACTTCTTTTACCGATACCCTCACCAGATGAGCGGTGGACAGCGCCAGCGAATCGCCATTGCCCGGGCCATGGTCCTGAAACCGGAATTCTTAGTTGCCGATGAGCCCACATCGATGCTTGATGCGTCAATAGCGATTCATATTTTTAACATTCTGTCTGAAATACAGAAAAAACTGAACGTGACCTTCCTTTTTATCACCCACAGCCTCGCTGCAGCCCGTCACCTATGTGACCGGATTGCCGTCATCTACAAAGGCGAACTGGTGGAAATCGGGTCGGCGGAAGATATTATTCAGAATCCCAGCCACCCGTATACCCAGGCGCTGATCGATGCACATCCACGATTCCGATACTAGCGATGAAGACAAACATTATCCTTGAATGGTGTAATTGACATGGTGAAAATTCCAAATAACA
>PKTV01000422.1 GCA_002868985.1 Desulfobacteraceae bacterium
ACATAGCGGCCTCCTGTTTTCTTTGTGGGTTCACCCTCGACAAAGATCACTTGATCAGAGTATAAAAAAACCGGATTTGACGGCATTAAAAAACAGTACTTTTAATTTAGCCACTTTCTAAATATCTGCAAGGGGCTCGAGTCCGAAATATTAGGGCATGACTTCTTTTGCTTTAGGGTGGAGCTTTGCTGTTTCTTTGCTCGAATTGTATTGACACTCTTAGATTGTTTTTCTATATTTTTAGAAAAAAAGTCCTTTATTTTAAAAACAAAACAACCCGTGATTATCAACGGACAGGAAAATAAAAAAAGTCATGAAAGCCTATCAACTTACCATACCGGTAGAAAACAAACCCGGCGTCCTCGCTCAAATAACGTCAATTCTTGCACGAAAAAATATTAATATTCGATCAGCCACGATATCTTCTTTCGGCGATTCGGGATTCATCAATCTTATTGTAAACGATCCCAAACAGGGCCAAAAAGCGCTCAGCAAAGAAGGCATTCCGGTGGAACTAAAAGAAATTATTGCTGTTCTGATCGAGGATCGTCCGGGTGGGCTTGATAAGCTTTTACAGACCCTTTCTACCGAAAATATCAATATTGAAAATGGCTATGGTTTTGTTATAGAAAGTCGAAAAAATGCAGTCTTTGTTATAGATGTTAACGATATTGAGCGGGCCAAGGATTTGATTGAAGCATCGGGTTTTAAAACGCTCACCCCCCAGCAGCTTTCCGAGATCGAGCCGTTTCATTATGTGGGATATTAAACCGACACTTGATTTTATTATGTTTTTAAGAGCCATATCCCAAATGATTTACAATTCGGCCCTCTCCATCCATGATTTTTTCAAATGCCAGCACCGAGATATGGAATGGATATCACATAATCACCTGCTCACCTTAAATTGAATATATCACAACAATTTGGTTTACATAAAAAAAGCAATAAGCATGGTCATATATAGCAGCTATAAACGAATCCACTGACCGACCGTATCTATTGCTCGCCCGCTGCCAAAGTGTTCTTTAAAGATATTAAAATAATAAAGCTCTTCCTTGCTGCGCACCATGGGGAAGTCGGTTTGAGCTGCCGACAGTTCATCATCTTCAAAAATCTCTTCAAAATAGATGGGCAGAACATCGGCGGAGCCGGATCCTTGAGAGAATTCCTGTTTCAGCCGCCATACGATCTCTTCGGGAAGCTCGTTTTCAAAAGCCTTTCTGAAGATCCATTTTTCGATTTTATGATCGCCGTCCGGTTTTTGCTTATATTCAGGGGGAAGGGTCATGGCATAGTTGAGCAATTCGCCGGATATCAGAGGGGTCACTACCCGAATAGAGTTGCAAAGGTTCATGCGGTCCAGGCGTAAAGAGGCGTTGTTGTGTAAAAAGGCGATGCATTCCATTTGTCTGGCAAACAATTCTTCGGTCGGAAACTCCTTAAGGTACAAGTATCCGCAAAAAACCTCATCTCCGCCTTCGCCGGAAAGCAAAACATCAATTTTTTGTTCTTTTGCATATTTAGAAATGAGGTAATTCGCCACGGAGCTTCTTACCAGGGAAGGATCAAAGGACTCTAGACAGCGGATCACTTCGGGCAGCACCGCCAGGATCTGGTCCAGATCCACAATCAGTTCATGGTGGTCGGAGTCGATATGGTCGGCCATTAAGCGGGCGCATTTAATATCTTCACTTTCTCCCACGCCCAAGGCAAATGTTTTTAGACGCTGCTCATTTCCGAATTTTTCCTTGTAAGCGGCACTCGCCAGCCAGGCGATGACACTGCTGTCAATGCCGCCGCTGAGCAGGCTGCCGGTGACTACGTTGAAGTCTACGCGATTATTGAAGCTGCGCTGGATAATATCTCTGATCGTTGCCGTTATTTCGTCCGGGTCGTCTTTAATGATTTCAGGCGGAGATTGCGGCAGTTCGGCAAACCGAAACAGTGTGCCCGAACCGTCCATATAATGTCCCGGCGGAAATTCATGGACATCGTCGGTGATTTCTACCAGGCTCTTTAATTCGGAAGCAAAATAAAGCCGTGTGTTTTTCCAACCGTAAAACAGGGTCTTGATGCCTAAAAGGTCTCGGGCGGCAAACAGGTTTTCGCCGTCGGATATCACGAAAGCAAAGACGGCGTCATTTAAATGCGAAAACATGGATTGGCCGTGGTTTTGGTAAAGTTGCAGCAGCAGGCGCTCTTCCCGGAAAGGACCGTCCGGTATTTTATAAGCCGGGGCCAATTCCTGCCAGTTTCCCATCTGACCGTCGTAGCAGATTCTTAATTCGGGATACGTTGCGTTAAAGGCCGGTACCTGTGTATCGCCGCCCGCTAAAACGGCATCCGGGTTTCCGGAAATGTCGCCGATCAGATAGTTCTGCGCCATTGCGATCCGTTTATCTTCGAATATCCCTGATAAATACGGACCGCGATGTTGGATTAAACGAAACATCGACTCAAGTTCCAGGCGATCTTTTTTATTATAGACGACAGCAAATCCACTCATTAAGCGCTTCCTTCCTTCCAAGCATTAGTATTTCATGAATCTTGTATGAAAAAATATAAAATCATTTTTAAGGATAAAGTGCGGTGCGGCTGGCCATAGGGCCGAAGCAAACAGAGCGGCGCGGCCGCGTGTCATAAAATCGTAACACGATTTTATTTTCTGATTTCGAATATACCGACAAGTCCGTGCCCCATCCCCGTTCCGGGTTGAAGCTCCATTTCCAGCTTTCGCAGGGCAAAACCGAGGACCGATTCGATCAGATTGGCGCGCACATCTCCCCACTTTAACCAGCCCACGGCCTCTACGACCCTGCGCATGGTTTCCATGGCTTCTTGAAGCGGTTTGGGGTAATAGGGAAGAATATCCGGGGTACATTCCAGCTTACCGGTGTCGCAATCGTAGTCGCCTAAAAGACCCATGGTGTATTTGACCAAGGCGTTGCTGGACATGAAAAACGATTCAAAGAAGTTGTTGAGGTGCTCAAATCCTGTCCGGGGGACGTAATCGACCAATAAATTCTCTAAATCCGTACGCACGTAAGTTGCAAAAAGAGCGTTGACCGGGCCGCGAAGCTTGGGGCAGTTCTTGTTGTAATCCCCCGTGTCCAGGTGGCGGCCGATGAATATGGAGCGATCGAAATAGACCAATGGTTTGATTTCGACACCGGCCTGCTGAGAGGCCTTTTTTATGATATCTTCAATTTCCCGGCGGCAGACAAGCTTGAGCGGAAAAGCGGCCACATCGGCTGCGGCTCTCTCCTCTTCGGGGTAGATATAGGATATGCGGTAGTCCATGAAGTACTCCTGATCGGCCGGGTGGTGCCACAAATCCTGCCATTCAAAGGTGTAACGACCGAGCCAGTCTCCCATAAAAAGGGCCTGGTCAGGTGCGTGCCTTAAGATGTCGGCGATGATTTTAATGCACTGCTCACTGGTAAAGTGTGAAAGGGTCCCGAAAGAAGTAAAATATAAATCGAACGGCGGTTCTTCACCCAAAATCCCGGGAATCATACCCTGGGAAATATCTGTTGTTTCAAATCGCAATTTGGGTTTGTCACCATAGTATTCCAGCGCCTGCTGAATCAGATTTTCGTTGAGATCAATGCCGACATATTCCTTTAACATGTCGTCGGTGACGGCGTTGACAATGTAATCATGGATGCCCGGGTGCTTGGTGGTAACCCCCATAATCAGGTCATACCCGTCCCCGCTGCCGCAGCCCACATCCAGTATGCGCAAACGTTCCAATCGTTTTTTCTTGCGCGCCACCAGATCGTTGAGGAAGGGGCGTAAAAAGATGGCGGTCACCTGATCTTCCCAAAATCTTCTGACATTGTCATATTTTCCCAGCAGGCCGGTGGCCTTGTCGTACTTTCCGGTTTGAAATGCCTGGGTATATGCTTTTTTTTCTGACATCCTTACTCTCCTTGAAGACAACCGTTCAAGCGGCCGTTGTTTTTAAAAGGTCGATGGCCTGAAACGCATCTTTGCAATAGGCATCCGCACCGATCTCGTGCGCAAATTCGATGGATGTGGGGGCACCGCCGATAAGGACCTTGACGCGGTCCCGAATCCCTTCTTCTTTCAGTTGCTCAACAACCTCACCCATAACGCGCATGGTGGTGGTCAACAATGCCGAAAGACCCAGAAAAGAGGCCTGGTTTTCCTTGACCGCCGCCGTGATCCGGTCCGCAGAGACATCCGTTCCCAGATCAATGACCTGGTATCCCGCCCCTTTGAGCATGATGGCGACAATATTTTTGCCGATGTCATGAAGGTCACCTTTTACGGTGGCAATTACAAACTTGCCCTTGCTCTCAACGCCCGCCTTGATCAAATGCGGCGCCAATAAATCCATGGCAACTCCCACACATTCGGCCGAGGCCAGCATGTCCGGAATCAAATATTCTTTTTTTTCAAATTTTTCACCCACGGTTTCCATGGATTCGGTTAATGATTCCATCAATATCTTTTTGGGGTCTATATTTTGATCCAACGCTTCGGTGACCAGTTCTGTTACCGCCGGCCGGCCTTCCAGGCCCGGATCAAAGCCGTCATCTTCGGCTTCCACTCTTCCCTGGATAACATTGAATGCAATCTTTTCAAGAAGTTCGCTGGTATTCATTAATCATTCCTCCCAATTAATTTTCTGATTATGCTGTTTTTAGGCCCGGCAGCAGGCCCGGCACCTTATTATATATGTCATTCACCACATCCGGATCCAGGTGAGGGGCCGGCTCGGCTTCCAGACGAGCCATGTACTCAAGTGCGTTTTCAATGACGTTGTCTTTCTTATCTTTGGTTTCGAACTGATAAGGGCTGGATATATCTCCGCTGTGCATGGCCTTGCGAGCGTGGCGGGCAAAAAGCCGGTGGCTGGAAGCCATCACTTTTTTTACCATTTTGACGGCATCATCGGTATCTTGCACAGAAACCTTGGGCGCCCGAAGACAATGTTTGATTTTCCCGACCTGTTCATTGTCAAGCACAGCCTGCAGCGGGCAGAAACAGTTGGTTCGGTCCAAAAGACCAAACGCATAGTGGATATATTGTGCGCCGCTGGTTGCCATGTAAAGATGGGTAAACAGTTTCTCAAACATAGCCTGCATGCCCGGCACTTTGGCATCGCCTACGCCGGCAGTGGAATAGCATGGGACTTTATAATAACGCGCCATCTGAACGCAGTCGATGTTATACTGGTTGAATTCAGGGCAGCCGTAAAGGTCATGCAGATCGTCCAGTCGAGCCCGAACCGGAACGCTGCCATAAAGCACCGGCGCACCTTCTCTGATGAGTTGCGTCAGTGTAATCCCGGCCAGAATCTCGGCGTTGATCTGGGCGACCATGCCGGCCTCCTGGATGGGTGCGGACGATCCTCCCTGGGGCGAAGAAGAAATGACAAGCGGCAACCCCGATTCGACAATGGCAAAAACCTTTTCAGCGGTGTCATCCACAATTTGCAGCGGGCTTTTAAAGACACAGGCGATAAAAGAAATGATGGGATTTTTTCTTAGTTCCGTTTCGCCCCCTGCTATAATTTCCGCCATGGTTACAACATCTTTGAAACGTGCCAGGCTGGTCAAGCCGGCCTGCACATGCTTGGTGATATTGTTAAGGCTGGCAAAAAATTTATTAACATCATGGTTGTCGGAGGTAATCCCGGGGTCCTGGATGTTCAGCGGCCGGATAAAGAAATCCAGATGCTCGAGTTGTTCACAGAGCTTGGCCGCGCGGCTCAGCAAGGCCGTGCTGCCTCTGATCTCTGTGTAGCGAGGCACTTTTGTTTTGAGGGAGCTGTCTTTTTCACTGACAAAATCTTCCAATTCGGTTTCGAGCCATATATTGGCTTCCGATCCTGTTCCAAAATAAACCCTGGGAACTTCAGTGTCGAGAAGCAGGCGATTTTCCGGTTTGCGGGCGCCTAAAACAAGACGTGAGGGAGCCTTGGCTACGGCTTCTTTAATAAGTCCGCCCGGAAAGCTTACCCGCCAGCATTTCGCACCCGAGGAATCCTCTTCTCGAACTTTAGCACCATGGTCTTTGAAAAGCCGGGCTGCCCGCTCGCTGTAACACCAAACGCCCGGATCAGACAAAATGTTCAGTGATGCTTGATCCAGCCATTGCAACTGATCACGGCTTAAGCGTTCATAAGGCTTTACCAATACTCCCGGTCTGAATAATTCAATCACTATATCCTCCTTAAATTTACCTAGGTTGAGCGGTTCAACGTTCAAGGTTCCGGGTTGATGAGCCCTAACAGGCTCAATTCAAAAGAGTTACGCTTCAATAGAGGCGGCAGCCATTCTCACCCAATGGGTGCGATAGACCAATCTTGATATTGATTTGTAACGTTAAGTAATGTCAAGATGTTATAACCTTTGAACCCTGAACATAGAACCGATCAGTTTAGGGTTTATTTTCTAAAGGCCCGCATGTACCGCCGGCAATGCCGATCCTTGCCGGCCAGGACTTCTGCGGTTTTTACCGCGGCCATCAATTCTTGATCCAAAGGATCGACAATGGCGGCATCAAGCCCTGCAAAGATGCACATGTGCAAAAAAGCTATATTGAGCCTGCGTCGTTGAGGCAGACCGTAAGAAACATTTGAAAGACCGGTCACCGTTTTAGCACCGGGAAAACTTTTCTTAATGGCGAAAATGGTTTCAAGGGTGACCAACCCTGAGTTTACATCGGTACTGATCGGCATAACCAAAGGATCTATATAAAGATTTTCAATCGGAATGCCGTACTTTTGGCAGGCATTACAAATTTTTTCACACGCTCGCAGCCGGCCATCTACCGTATTTGCAATGCCGTCTTCGTCCATGGCCAGGGCAATTAATAATGAATCATGTTGGGCGGCAAGCGGTACTACCGCCTCTAAACTGTGTTTCTCGGCTTTGGCCGAATTGATCATGGAAGGCTTAGCGTTTAAAGTTTCAAGGCCGGTTGCAATCACCTTTGGATCGGCACTGTCAATGCAAAGCGGT
>PKTV01000156.1 GCA_002868985.1 Desulfobacteraceae bacterium
AAAGTGCCTAAAGTTAAGGTATTCTATCAATTTTAATTATAATTGATCGCGCTGAAAGCGCGTTCCTCAACTTTAGCTCACTTTAGGCACTTCAAACTTTTTGACTTCAACTTATCCGGAATAGCGGTCCTGATCAAAACACATCACTGTATTTATGAATTAGGGCACTATGGAATATCCTCATACCCTTTAACCAGAACTTCTCTCGGTTTTGCGCCGTCCGATGGGCCGACGATGCCTTCTTTTTCCATCACTTCAATAATACGGGCAGCCCTGTTGTAACCGACGCGCAAATGGCGCTGAATCATGGATATGGAAGCCTGTCCTGTTTTTGTAATGAGTGCCACGGCATCATCATATCTTTCGTCATATTCTGTTGTATCAGATTCTTCTTCCTTTGGCGGCGCTTTAAGGATGGTCTGATCATATTCAGGCTTTTTTTGGTTTTTCAAAAATTCGATGATTCTTGAAAGTTCTTCTTCAGAAATAAAAGCGCCATGAATACGCTGGAGCTTAGCGGTGCCCGGTGGGAGAAAAAGCATATCTCCGTCTCCCAAAAGATTTTCAGCACCATTCGTATCGATGATGGTTCTGGAATCGGTTTTTGAAGATACCTGGAACGTAAGGCGTGTGGGGAAATTGGCTTTAATAATTCCGGTAAGAACGTCCACAGAAGGCCGTTGGGTGGCCAGTATCAGATGAATGCCTGCGGCCCTTGCCATCTGGGCAAGGCGGGTCAGGGCGACTTCCACGTTTCTTGAGGCCGACATCATCAGATCGGCAAGTTCATCGATTATAATGACAATATAGGGCAGTTTTTCCAATGCCTGACCTTTGTCGGGATTTTTTTCCTTTTCGATTTTCTGGTTGTATTGCCTTATATGTCGGGATTTCTTTTCCGACAAAAGTTCATACCTTCTTTCCATTTCCCGTACGGCCCAGAAAAGGGCATTGGTCGCTTTTTTTATATCCGTGACCACCGGTGTAATCAGGTGCGGTATTCCGTCATAACTCGAAAGTTCAATTCTTTTGGGATCAATCATGATGAGCTTTACTTCATCAGGGATCGATTTATACAACAGGCTGCAAATCATGGCGTTTAAGGCCACACTTTTACCGGTTCCCGTTGCACCGGCAATGAGAAGATGCGGCATCTTCTCGAGTTCCGCCACTACGGGATTTCCGATAATATCTCTGCCTAAACATATGGTTAATTTGGATTTCGATTTCTCAAATACACTCGAGGCAACGATCCCTCTGAATCTTACAACCTCTCTTGAGGTATTGGGAAGTTCGATTCCGATGACGGCTTTTCCGGGAATCGGCGCAACAATTCTGATGCTGATGGCTTTGAGCGCCAGTGCAAGATCGTCGGAAAGGTTGACGATTTTATTTATTTTAACCCCCGGGGCAGGTTCGTATTCAAAGGTGGTGATAACAGGGCCGGGGGATACTGCAACGACCTCCCCCTTGACATTAAAGTCATCGAGTTTCTTTTCAAGGAGTTTCGACTGCATACTTAAATTTTCATTATCAGCGGATGAGCGTTCTTCTTTGAAATTGTCCAACAGATCTATGGAAGGAAGCTGAAATCCTGTTCCGCTTCGCATAAAATCAAATACTTCCTGTCGTGGAACAGGAGCTTCCTTTATCGGCCGGGGTTTGGGGGATTTGATTTTTATTTCCCGTTTTTCTTTGACAGGCTTTTCTTTTTTTGCTTTTGAACGTTTTTTTGTTTTTTTCCGTTGCTCTCTCCATTTGATAAACAGGGTCTTCAATCGATCCGAGGAAAAACGAGCGGTTTGCCAAGTCCGTTTCGCAAACCCTATCAGGGAAAAACCGGTGGCGAGAATCAGACCGATGATCCATAAAAGGGCCAGGATAATCGTTCCGCCTACGACATTTGAATATTTTATAAGAAATGATTTTAAGGGGATTCCAATGATGCCGCCGGAAGAAAATTTACTCCCGAAAATAATGATATGGTTGTGCTTGAGTGCCAACAAGCTTCCTGTGGTGATCATCAGGATGATTCCACCGATAAGGGTCAAAATAATGGCTTTACCGGGATGACCGCCAAAAATATGGATGCTTGTCAAAAGGAGTAGAATCGGGATCCAGAAAGCGCCAAGCCCGAACAGTCCGATGAGGATATCCGCCAGATGTGCGCCAAATATACCGAAGAAATTATGAATATGTCCGGCTGCCCGGGCATTGTTAATCGAGGGATCAGCCGGACTGTACGACAGAAGACTGATCAGTGTTAGAATAACGAGAAAAAAAAGTAAAATTCCAGTGATTTCTCTACGCATCATTTTCCACTTCGATAAAGTATTTACAATCCTTAATTACTATACTTCCAGGATAAACGGTAGTATGACCGGTCGGCGTTTTATGGTAAAGAAAAAATATTTTCTCAAGGCTTTTGATATTTTTGACCGGATCTTTCTGGCGCGATCCGGAACTTCAGGGCCTATTTCTTCTACGATCTCGAGAATAACACACTTTGCATCTTCCAGAAGATGGCCTGTTTCGGTTTCAAACACAAAGCCCCGTGAAACGATTTCAGGTCCGAAAGTAACAATCCCGGTCTCTTCATCAAAAGCCATGTTCACGATAACCAATCCATCTTCAGAGAGATCTCGTCTTTCCTTGAGCACACTTCTTCCAACATCTCCAACACCCTTACCGTCGATTAACACCCGGCCTGTTACAATACTGTCTTGAACTTTCCCGCCGTTTTGATCAAACTCTATGATCTGTCCGTTTTCAGCAAGAAGAATATTTTCTTTTACAATGCCGACCTGTTCGGCCAAGCGTGAATGAAGAACCAGGTGCCGGTATTCTCCGTGGATGGGAATAAAATATTTGGGCCTGGTCAGATTGATCATCAGTTTTAACTCTTCCTGAAACGCATGCCCCGATACATGAATCTGCGATATCTTTTCATAAATAACGTCGGCACCTCGTCTGTAAAGATCGTTAATAATCTTGGTGATGGCTTTTTCATTTCCGGGTATAAATTTTGAAGAAAGGATGACCGTATCCTCTTTTTTGATCTTTATCTGCTTGTGCGTTCCTGCAGCCATGCGAGCAAGGGCCGCCATGGGCTCTCCCTGACTCCCTGTGGTAATGATGATAATTTCTTCGTCAGGAAATTCACTGATCTGCTCAAGGCCGATCTCCATTTCTTCCAAGATGTTGATGTATCCGAGATTTTTTGCAATGTTTACACTTGTTTCTATACTCCTGCCGTTGAAAATGACTTTTCTATTGATTGCCTTTGCGATATCGATCACCTGCTGAATTCTGGTAATGCTGGAGGCAAAAAGACCGATGATGATTCGCCCCTTTCTGCCGGTGGAAATCCTTCCCAGGGTGTCCCCAACCTCCTGATCGGAGATGGTATATCCTTCCCTCTCAACATTTGTTGAATCTGATAGGAGTGCAAGAACACCTTTTTCACCATACTGTGCAAACTTGTTTACGTCGGTGATCATACCGGCAGCAGAAGTGTGACTGATTTTAAAATCGCCGGTATGGATAACGAGCCCTAAAGGTGTTTTAATGGCGATGCCCACCCCGTCAACGGCACTGTGGCAGACACGAATAAATTCGAGTTCGAAAACACCGAGTTCAAGTTTTGATCTCGGAGAAATTTCATGCAATGAAACCGGTAAAAAGAGGCCGTGTTCTTCAAGTTTTTTCCGCACAACACCCAGTGTAAAAGGCGTTCCATAAATCGGCAGATTCATCTCTTTGAGAAGATAAGGCAATGCACCGATATGATCTTCGTGGGCATGGGTTAAGACAACTCCTGAAATATTGGATTTGATTTGCTTTATGTAATTCATATCCGGAATAACATAATCGATGCCCAGCATATAGTCTTCCGGAAACATCAGCCCGACGTCCACGATAAACGCTGAATCGCCGTATTCAAACACCATCATGTTAAGTCCAATTTCTCCCAATCCGCCCAAGGGTATTATTTTTAGCATAGTGATCCGTTCTTTTTACCTTTTTCAAAGGATTCCAGGATAACATGTCTGACTTTTTTTATCAGATCATCTTTTGTTTTCCTGGTATAATCCGAAGATTCAATCGGTTTTAAAATTTCAAGTGTAACATTTCCGGGTTTAATTAACATCTGTTTTTTTGGCATGATCCGTCCTGTTCCGTGAATAATGATCGGGATAATCGGGACACCGGAATCGACCGCCAAGAAAAATCCTCCCTTTTTGAATGGTTGGACATCGTGAGTATGGCTACGGGTACCTTCAGGAAAGATAACGACCGACACGCCGTTTCTGATAATTTTTGTCGCCTTATCCAGGCTTTCTATGGCAGATTTCCGATTGGAACGGTCAATACTGATATAGCCGGTTCTTTTCATGGCATAACCGAAAATGGGTATTTTATAAAGTTCTGCTTTGGCAAGCCACCTGAATTGAACAGGAAGATACGCTTGGAGAACCGGGATGTCGGCATTGCTCATATGGTTGGCCATATAAATATAAGACCGGCCGGGTTTCAGGTTGGAAAGGCCCTTTACGGTGACCCTTATATTGCCTAATGCAAGGAGGCATTTTGCCCAGATTCTTCCGAGCTTGTGCGCGGTATCGCCGCCGGCAGTGACAAAGGAGACCAATATGATCATTACAGCCATAAAAACGGTTACAAAGATAGTCCCTAAAATAATGATTGAGGTTCGTGCCATTAGAATATCATTCGCAATCAGGGGCACAGAGTTTTTATTAACAGATACCTAAAATGAGATTTTCAAATTGCGCCATTTTTTTATAAATTTAATATTTTTAGGAGGCTATATTTTAATCTCGAGCGTATCAAATATTGAGTCGGCAAGTCGGATAAGCCAATTTCGTTGTTTTTCGGTGGCATATCTCATACAGTCACATCGAATTCTGTTTTTGGTGCGTATCAATAACTCAAAGGTTATATGATTTGATTCCAGTTCAACGGCAAAATAAAAGGGTTGACAGTCGGTATGTTCGGCCTGAATTTTGGAAAGGATACTCTGATCGAGCTGTATCCAGTAAATACCACCCACATCAGAGGTACTAAAGTTTTCCTCCAAGTGGGCTTTAACCAATTCATAATCTTTAGGCCTGAGCTCATCAATAACGTATTGTTTCATAAAAACAAAATTATCACAGTTTGTTGTGCCGCGCAAGATGTATGTTCGCGGCGGTTTTTGTAATGTTTTTAGGGCGTGATTTATGCATCTTTTATCGATTACCCAAATTTTTTGCAAGCAGAGCTACAAATTTTCTTAGCATTATTAGAAAAATGACCGTATCTTGATTGCCGAGTCAGGGAGTGCTACGATAACAGCATTAATATACCAGAAATTAGGAATGAGAAAAGAGGAAAGCGGTTATCTTTTTTCTAATTCCTCTTTTCTATTTTCTAAAATGAACATTCAACCCTAAAAAACAGGGTATATCCGGAGTGTTGTATGGTCTCATTTAACTTGTATTTGATTGCTTATATCTGCATCTATCTTGTCAGTACTGCTCTTAAAACTATCATTGAGCGGATGAACATAAATTATCTTGAAAAATATGGAAAAACGGTTCCTCCCACATTCCAGGGAGTGATTTATGAAGAGGAGTTAAAAGAGATCATACGATACACGTCAGATAATGTTCAATTTAAACTTGTTCAAACCATCGTCATTAAAAGCCTTTTTCTTTTCATTGTTATTTCGGGAATTCTCCCATGGCTCGCTGATAATTTGGCGAATAAAAATTTTTTACTGGCAGGATTGGTCTTTTTTGCCTTTATCGGTCTAATAGAGGTGTTGGCCAGCCTTCCTTTTGATTATTATCACAGTTTTGTCATCGAGGACAGATATGGATTTAATACAAAAACCATAAAAATATGGATTTCCGATTTGATAAAGTCCTTACTGGTGATGATCGTTTTGGGCGGTTTGCTCCTGTCTGCATTATTGCTGATGTTAAAATATACAGGAATGAACTGGTGGATTTGGGCGTGGGCTGTTTTTTTGTGTTTTCAATTGCTTATGACAATCATTTATCCTACTGTTATTGCGCCACTATTTAATAAATTTACACCCCTTGAAAAGAGTGATCTAAAGGCCGACATTGAGCAACTCGCAAAAAAGGAAGGCATCGAGATTGAGGGGATATATCAAATGGACGCGACTCGAAGAACCCGACATACCAATGCATATTTTTCAGGACTCGGAAGAGCAAAGCGGATTGTCCTGTTTGATTCTTTGATTCAATCCCACAGTCAAGAGGAAGTCCTGTCGATTCTGGCACATGAAATCGGACATCTTAAAAAAAATCATATTAAAAAACAATTGGTTATAAGCGGCATTGTGTCACTGTTTCTTTTTTTTATGGCATCAAAACTGATAACATGTCGTGTGTTGTATGAAAGTTTTGGCTTTTCAAACACCCCGTATTATGTGGGCCTTTTCTTGGTTGGAATCCTGTGGGAACCTGTGAGCTATTTCCTCTCACCCCTTGGGATGGCAATTTCCAGAAAATTTGAAAGGGAAGCGGATTATTATTCCATCGATATTATAAAACGCGCAAAACCCCTTTCCACAGCGCTGAAGAAAATGGCGAAAGAGAATCTTTCAAACCTCAAACCGCATCCGCTATATGTTTTTTTCAATTATTCTCATCCCCCATTGCTTGAAAGAATCGAGTACCTTGAAGCACATGACAAGTTTTGATATCACCTAAACTGAGCGTTTCAAATAGTGACAGGGTTATAAAAAAATAATTATAAATAAATGAGGGGTCGGGGAGTTTTTCTAAACGCCCGCTCCATGGATAATTTTTTTTTAAACCGCATGAGCTCGCGGCAAGGGATCATAAAGAAAAAACAGGAAACTATCTTTTAAATATCAATAGGTTCTCTGCATCAT